>JBLRWS010000004.1:33644-64824 GCA_047921075.1 Balneolaceae bacterium
ATCGGAAATACCAATATGGCAATATCGAACCACAGCAGCTTTGCGCTATCCAGAAAGCATATTGACCGGGAAGATGGAGGTGATTCACTTCCGGCATATGGAGAGCGAGAGCGCGATGCTACAACAAATCGTGTTCCGGGAGCGATTTTTCGGGTCACACTCGATCACACGCATCCACTTGCTTTTGGTATTGACGGGGATTATTTCTCTCTGAAGACAAGTGCCCAAAGTTTTGACTATCTGGAGCGGGGATGGAATGTAGGCACCGTTCAGGAGTCGGGACCGGTAACCGGATTTGCGGGGCATTCTGCCAGCCAAAACCTCGAAAACAGTCTCAGTTTTGGTGTACAGCAGCACGGGTCGGGGTCGGTGGTCTACATGGTTGACAACCCGCTTTTCAGAGCTTTCTGGGAGAATGGAAAGCTTCTGTTTGTCAACGCCCTGTTCTTTGTGAATAACTAAAGGGCGTTACCTACAAAAGTGCCTCGGGCGGTGCAACAAGGTTTGTACCGCCCTTTTTATTGAAGGAGACAAACGATGTTATCTACTACGGTTAGATGGTAGCCGCAATTTGAGCAAAAATCTGTTCGTTGCTTTCGGTTCGTTTAATAACCTGAAGCAGCATCTGCATAGACTCTTTCGGAGATTTTTTTAGCAGAAACCGGCGAACCATATTTCGCTCTTCCAGAGAGTCGGTAATAAATTTATCTTCGTTGCGCGTACCGGAAGCGGCGATGTTAATGGCCGGATAAATCCGGGCATTCGCTATTTCGCGGTCCAGCACAATCTCCATGTTGCCGGTGCCTTTGAACTCCTCAAAAATAAGATCATCCATGCGGGAGTTGGTTTCAATCAGGCAGGTAGCGATGATTGTAAGCGATCCACCTCCTTCAATTTTACGAGCCGAGCCAAAAATCTTCTTGGGGATTTCCAGGGCGCGGATGTCAAGACCGCCGGAAAGGGTTCGCCCACTGTTAGCCTGTGCGGCGTTGTATGAACGGCCAAGACGGGTAAGAGAGTCTACCAAGAGCACAGCATCTTCACCGCATTCCGCTTTTCGCTTTACGTAACCCAGTGCCATTTCCGAGATGCGAACGTGGCTGTCGGTATTTTTATCGTTGGAGGAGGCAAACACCTCGGCATTGGTAGAGCGAAGAAAGTCGGTTACCTCTTCGGGGCGTTCATCCACCAGCAACACGGCGGTAGTCATTCCGGGGTAGTTTTGCGCAATGCTGTTCGCCATCTTTTTGAGGATAACCGTTTTACCGGTACGGGGAGGCGCCACAATAATAGAGCGCTGCCCTTTACCAACAGGCGCGACCAGATCGATTACGCGCAGTTCATAATCCTCGGGGTGGTGCCCAAGTTTGATTTGTTCAACCGGCATGATGGGTGTCTGAAGCTCAAAGCGGTTGATTTTTTGCCACTCTTCAGGCTCTTTACCATTAATCTTTTCAATCGAGTAGACGCGGCGATTGCCGGACTGATCTTCCTCAAACTCACCCTCCAAGAGCAAGCCGCTGCGCAGATCCTGCAGTTTTACTTCATCCGGTTTTAGGAACGGATCATTCGGATCGAAACTGAATTCAAAATCGAGCTTCCGGATAAATCCATACCCTTTCTGATTGATTTCGAGAACACCGCTGTATCGGCCACCTATACGTGTTTGTTGATTATGGTGAAACTGCGGTACGAAAACATTTTTTTTGTTTCCCTTCTTTTTGGTGTTCTTCGGTTTTTGATTACGCCCTTTATTTTTGCGCGAACGTGCCATTCTGTAATGTTGTGTTGATAATAAAAGAGTCGGCTGCGAACCAGAGTGAAATGGGTGAGCCGGATGAAAATAGATGAGGAAAGAAATGAAGGAGCAGTTATCAATAACTGCTCCTTTAATATAAGAAAGGGATACTTAGATTAAAAGCCTATCGAATGGTGGTTGTTTCGTTAATCCATGCGTAACACTCCCGCAGGGAGCCGTCTACACGAATACTTTCACCGGTCTCCCAATCGCGGAAGAATTTATCCTGTACGGTAGGCAGTACCGGTGTGTAGGTCTCGTAAAGCCGGCGAACGGTGTTTTCGACCGAGGAATCTGCATTGCGTGCCCGATCCAGGTAGTCGAGTACCAGCCAGTACACCACGCGGTCGTCGCGGTCGATGGTACGGCCTTCGTTTTGTGTACACTGCGATACAGATGATGCATAAATTTGAGCGAGGCGAATGTAAGGCTGGCCCCAGCTTCGATCGAGCTGGCTCGCAGCACGTGCATGTTGCCGTGCATTTCTCAGATCGTTGACATTTTGATACGTTTCAGCAATTTCGAGATTCACATTGCGCTTCTGCGTATTGTTGTCCGTTAGCTCAAGTGCCTCTTTTAAAAAGCGAATCGCTTCGTTGTACTGAGCATTAGAACTGGCAAAATCGGCCAGTGTTTTTGCATTATCAAATGTAGGCTGTAGTTCGTACAACTTTCGCGCAACTTCGATGCTCTTATCCCGGTTGCCGGCACGATCATGCAGTGTAGCCAGCTCGGTAAGAAGCTCTATGTTGTTGGGGTCGTCGGCGAGTCGCGATTCAATAAGCCCGATGCGTTCTCCGGGAGAGTCAAACAAGCGATCGAATGCCTGATCGATGGCGCCTTGTATATTATCATTGGCGTAGGGTTCAACCTTTTCAATCATGGCCATCGCGTTATCGCGCTCGCGTTTGGTAACGTAATTATTAAGCAAGATCTGTACGTAGTATCCATTGCCTAAGCCGGCCAATTTTTCCGGACTCATCTCAAACGCCTCCGCATACAGTTCGTACGCCCGATCCATTCCGCCGGAAATATTGCTTGCATTGTTTTGATAAAACCGGCCTTCTTCAAACTTCCAATCAAATACATCTATCTCGTCTTCATCGAATACTTCGTAGACGCGCTCGAAGAGTACCAGGGCCGAATCTATGTAAGCTGATCTCAAAGAGGGGTCGGACTGCTGCTCTGCCAGGCCCGCATAGACTTTAATCATCCGGTCGTATTGACGGGAAAGATCAAACTGTCCGGCGCCTTCAATATTTCGGGTATTGGATTCAATCATCCAGCGGCCAAACTGCAGGGCCATCTGATAATCCCCTTGTTGATAGTTTGAGAAGAAAATAGAATACGCCTCCAGTTCCGACATGCCATACGGCGGTTCACTTTGGGCGAGGCCGTCGGCAGCAAAGCCGAAGACAAAGGCGAATATTACGAGCTGTTTTTTCATGATTCTATTGCTTGTTTGTAAATCAAAATCCAAATACTACTGAAACCGTGATCGTATGAACATAAACTCGGCTAAATTAATAGAGAGTTTAAACCCCCATACATTCTCTTTAACTAAATCTGATGATTGAGTTCCCCGAACGCCGTAATTAATGCTCAAATCGATGGATGAACGTGTGCGCTGCGAGGGTATCAAAATGCCTGCGTGAAGCATAGCGGTATCGATTTCATTTCCAGCTATATTCAGGTGCCCACTATCATAGGTGGCTCCCAAACTGTAACGAAATGTACTAAAAAAGCCTCCGCTCTGCTTTAGATAAGCGTGATGCTGGTAACCAACACCCACTTTAAAACGATCATTAAAATAGCTCTCCTGAACGAGGTCAAACCCGTAGGCGGCTTCATCCCAGTTCTGATACAATCCTTCGGCTGAGAAACTATTGAAACGATTAAGATAATACGTAACGCCACCATTAATTTCCAACGGAAAGTCAACATCCGCTTTTCGATTAGGCGCACCTTCGTTGAGAACGATCCGTTCAGACAGGTTACCTATCGTCCTAAATGTCGTAATTTCCCGATCGGCGGTCATAGAAACCGGTAAACTAACCGTTAGACCAGCCCTGAACTGGTCGTTTGATCGAAGAAACTCCGGAACATCAAAATATAGCCCAAATCGATTGCCAAATCCGTTGCCGGTGATCTTTTCATCGATGGTTGTGGGGCTAAGTTGAACATTATCGAACTGTGTTAAAGAGCTAAGATTGTTCGACATTAAGTAGATAGAAGCTGCGTAGCCAACACTAATATTTCGATTAATACGGTACCCAAATCCAAGTTCGAAGCGGTTGATTCCTCCGGTTCCCGTAGTACTGGTTTGAAATTCTGACGGCAGTAATAGTTCACCGCGTTCGATTATACCGAATGAAGATCGGTTAAAATCGGCACGCGCGAGAGGTGAAATTGAAAAGGACGCACCAAATCGTTCTCGTAGTATCGGAACGGCAAATTGAAAATTGTCAAAGCCTATTTTTGTACTCTTTGCTGACGAAAAATTGTCCGAAGCATCGAATCGATTTGAATAAACAGAAACATTACCCTGCGTTAAACTTAAAAACCCCCAATGAGCCGGATTGGAAATACTGGAGGAAAATGTGGCAAACGTTGATACACCGGACAGGCCCATCCCGTTTGTTGCGGTAGAATTAACATCATGAGGTGCTCCAAATCCAAACCCGGAATAGAAAGAGCCTGATCGTGCTAAATCGTTCGAAGATTGACCCAGTAACGTACTGGGCAACAACAATAAACCAATGAGTGTTGATATTACAAAAAACTCAGTTATCCGCATTGACAGTTGTGACAATTAATTTTGGAGTTTTGTCGAAAGGCGCATTCTCATTAAAAAATGTGGTTGAATATAATAAGCCATCCTGATTTTGCACCGACAGATATAGGTCCGGCTGATTGTCAGTAAATAAACGGGCGATCAAAATGTTTGTAAAATTGAGTTGATAGAAATTGTTCTCCGCATTCAAAACTCCAGTTACGGTGGGTTGTTGTACAAAAATATCTGCATGTACGTTTAGGGGATCACGGTTGAACAAGTGAACACGAATAGTATTTGGCAATGGCCTAACAAAGGTGTTCGGCAAATCTGAATCGACCCCATCGTTAACAAACAGTAGCAGCTGAGCATTGGAAATATTAACACCTTGAAAACGCTCTTGAGCTAAATCCAGATTAATTTTAAGCAAGCGCTCGAGTGTATTGTGCAGAACAAACGAATCATTTTCAGGCTCTGGTTCGTTAATCCGCTGGATAGATGATGCAAAGTCCAGCATTTGCAAGTCACCGGTTATGGTTGTGTCCGGATTCTCTGCCACAAAGGCTGTGACTTCTCCTGTACCACTGCCATCACTTCCAGTGCCAAGGTGCCTTAAAAAGTGTAGACGGTTATTATCTCCATCCGGTACAATGGCTAAGCCTGGAAAGTTATCTCTGTAGTTTTGAATACGATCGTCCGAAGTATCCATAAAAAACTCACGGTAGCGCTGTACCCATGACTCATCCAGCTCTACTTCTGCAGTCTCCTGACCTGGAGAAACTTCAAAGGAGCCAAGTAATTGTGAGGTGTTCATGGCAACGGTTTCTCCTACCCGAATTTGATTACCTCTCCAAAGTTCATCTATTTCGTAGATGTTGAAGGAAGAAACGGACGTCGTATCTCCGTATTGATTGCGTTCAAACACCAGTCGCAATTTCATATCAGAGAACTGATTGAATGTCGAGATAAGATCTGTCGCTATAGAGGGTCTCAAAAGAGCTGCAGCTTCAATAGTGCCATAAGTTGGGTCATTCACTTTGCCCATAGCAGAGCTTGGAAGCCGGCCGGAAAAGCCATTGTCAGACACTTCTGTAATAGAGGTGAGCTGAACGATGCTTGTATCAACCAACACCGAAGGGTTGTCCAATCCACTACCCACGATACCTTCTTCAGAGCAAGCCGAGGCAAATCCCAAAAGCAATAGAATAGCCACGAAAGGTACAATTTGCTGTAAAAGAGAAGGCCCAGAATACTGCCTTAAACCATTGGTAGAATTTGGAAGCGCCGATTTATTGTTACTCTTCATCTTCTGCACCGGCAATACTCCGGTAATAGTCTGCAAATTTCTTGGATACATCTTCGGGCGAACCCTGAATTTTGGTTGGTTTAATGTTCAGTTCTTCGAACAGGTCGTCAAACTCGGATTTTAAATGATTTCCGGTTACAACATGATCACTGTAGGCAAGCCCCAATTTTAGCAAGTCTACAGCACCATCCTGTGTAAGCTCATCAATATCTACATCATCAGGCAAACCCAGAAGCTTGAGAATGTTTGCATTTTCGAAATGCCCCTTGTTTTCGGGATGATGAAGATTGTAAACGATCTGTGTGTTCTTAAAAATGGCTTGCTCTTTGTACTTCGTTTTCACCAGCAGCGGAATTAATCCGGCCGGCCAATCGTGGCAATGGATAATATCCGGCTGCCACCCAAGATTGATAACCGTTTCCAGCACACCTTTATTGTAGAAGGCCAGCCGCTGGTCGTTATCATCGTAAAACTTCTCCGTTTTCGGATTGTGAAACATCGCCTTCCGCTTAAAGTACTTGTCGTTGTCTAAAAAGTAGACTTGTAGTTTGGCGTTGGGAATACTGGCCACTTTGATACGCATACTATCCACGCTATCGCCCACTTCCACTTCAATACCGGAAAGACGAATTACTTCGTGCAGGCGATTTCGGCGGTCGCTGATGGAGCCAAATTTTGGAAGGAGTATACGAATCTCAAATCCCTGATCCTGCAGGGAGGCCGGTAAAAATCGTAACAAGTCGGCGGTGTGAGTCATTCTTGCGAATGGGGCAATTTCAGTAGCTGCGTAGAGAATTTTCATAGGTGTATGGGGGGTTTCTTTGTCCTCTTGGTACGAATTACGACTTGTTTTGGATTGATGGTACAGATTTTTCCATTCCCAAAAAATCGAACAGGGTATCACTGCGCAAGCCCAGCCGTAATGTCTCCACCGGGATCACTTGTGCAGGGGATATATTCCCGAGATTAACATTGCTTCCAAACTTTTTGATAAACCAAACTTGTTGATCTTTGTGCGGAGCTTCAAAAATTAAAGATTCGGATGGAATAGAGTGCGCAATTTCTTCAATAAGTCCGGAGCGGATTTCACCATTGGGCCTAAATACGCCCACATTTCCGGATTCGCGTGCTTCGCAAATTACTTTCCAGGCACCGGCATCCAGCTCTTTACGGATAATATCCACCCACTGATATGGCGGCATGATGTTGTCCGGGTCTTTGCTGCCAACCTCCGATAAAACGGTAAAGTCGCGGCTAAATTCTTTGATGTAATTAATTTTTTTCTTCTGAGACAGCCGAACCGTGCCATTCGAGATTTCCATGTGACGGATGTTGTAGCCGTGCATAATCTCTTTAAATTTGGCAAGCTCATTTCTCATCACAAACGCCTCGAACAGTGTTCCGCCAAAAAATACCGGAATGTTGTAGCGGCTGTATACAGCAAGCTTCGCTTCCAGGTTTTTAGTCACAATAGCCGTACCCCAACCAAGCTTGACCATGTCAAACAGATGAGATGCAGAATCACACAAGTTTTCTGTCTGGCCGGTACTTAATCCTGAGTCGATAACCATGGTTAATCCATGATTGCGGGGCTTTTCGCTACGTTCAGGCAGGTTGCTTAGTTCAAAAGACATCGATAGAATTGATTTTAGGCGAAGTAATGAAGATACGAAACACCACCTACTAATAAAAACCAGCGGCGCAGAGGTACTTACCCAAGCCGGCGGTTCCCCAATTCTACAAGATGTTTAATCCGGCTGCTGTCAACCGCATCGAGCATGGCCGGTGTGTAGCGCCACATCCAGTTGTTACCTACTGTACCCGGTAGGTTCATACGGTGCTCGGTATCGAGGCTCATAAAGTCTTGCAGCGGAAAAATGGCCTGATCTGCCACAGAAAGCATGCCCAGGCGGATGAGCTCCCACTCAATATCCGCGCCGTCGCTGCGCGTGTACTCTCTCGCCAGGTGCTGTTCCGGCTCCGGTGCACTTTTGTACCATCCAATCGTGGTGTCGTTGTCGTGGGTGCCGGAATAAACCACACAGTTCTGAGAAAAGTTATGAGGTAAAAAATCGTTTGTTGAATCGGAGTCGAAAGCGAATTGCAGAATTTTCATTCCGGGAAAGTTGAAGGAGTCCCGCAGCGCCTCTACCGTAGGCGTCATCACACCCAGGTCTTCCGCTATAATGGGTAGCTCGCCCAGCTCTTTTTTAATGGTTGAAAAGAGTTTTTGCCCCGGCGCATCCATCCACTGTCCGTTGACGGCTGTTTTCTCGGTTGCCTTCACTTCCCAATACGCATCAAAGCCACGAAAATGATCAACCCGTATGGCGTCGAATAGTTCAAACATTTGCCGAAAACGGTCTACCCACCAGGAGAATCCACTATCTTCAAGTACATCCCACCTGTACAACGGATTTCCCCAGAGCTGGCCGGTTTCGCTAAAATAATCAGGTGGCACGCCGGCAACCAGCTCCCGGTTTCCCTGCTCGTCAACGGCAAAAAATTCCGGATTTCCCCACACATCGGCACTGTTGTGATCTACAAAGATGGGGATGTCTCCCACAACACGAATATTGTTCTGGTTGGCGAACTCTTTGAGTGCATACCACTGCTCAAAAAACTCAAACTGCAGCCAGATATGAAAGTCAATTTGATCGGCCAGCTCTTTCCGCACTTTTTTCAATGCTTTTGGCAACCGCCGAGCCAGATCCTGATCCCACTGGTTCCACGGCTTACGATCGTTCTGATACGAACAGGCCATAAATTCGGCATAAGTATTTAGCCAGTCGGAATTGGCGCTTTTAAATGCTTCCAAAGCCGATTTTTGTGCGGCGGATGCATCCTGTGAAAACCTTTTAAACGCTTTTTGATACAGATCCGTCTTCCGCTTGTACGACGCCTCATATTCCGCCCGGGCCTGCACCGGAAGCCGGGCTTTTTGAAGTTCACTTTTTTGCAGCAGCCCTTTTTCTTGCAAAATATCGGGGCTAATGAGATAATGATTTCCCGCAAACGCCGAATAGCTGGCATATGGAGAGTTTCCATACCCGGTAGGACCCAGCGGAAGAACCTGCCAGATGGATTGGCCCGAATGAACTAAAAACCGAATGAATGTTCGGGCTTCGGGACCGAGATCTCCCATGCCGTAGGGGGATGGAAATGATGTTGGATGAACGAGGGTGCCGCAAGAGCGTTCAAATCGCATAGTAGTTCGTATGTCTTAGAAGTTTATTCAGAGGGCAGGTTGTAAAACAATTCCGGCCAATGGAGGAACATGAATGGTGATATGAGCAGGCTGGTTATGCCACTCCCCCTCTTCCGCAATAACGTCGGAGGGACCTGCATTGCTTCCGCCGTAATGGGACGAATCGCTGTTAAAAAGAATCTCGTATCGGCCGGCCTTGGGAACGCCAATCGTGTACTGTTGATGGGTGGCGGGTGTAAAGTTTAAGAGCACCACCACGAAATCGTCGGGATTCTTACCTCTCCGCACGAAAGAGATAATGCTGTTATCGGCATCACTGATATCGATCCATTCAAAGCCTTCCCAGTTAAAATCGACTTCGTGCAGGGCCGGCACCTGCTTGTACGCCCTGTTCAAATCTTTAACCAACCGCTGAATACCTTTATGGGGCTCCCACTGCAGCAGGTGCCAATCGATGGAGTGCGCTTCAGTCCACTCATTCCACTGGCCAAACTCACCGCCCATAAACAGAAGTTTTTTCCCGGGATGGGTGTACATATAGGTATACAGCAGGCGTAGATTGGCAAACTTCTGCCAGTCATCACCGGGCATTTTCGCTAACAGCGACTGCTTCATGTGCACCACTTCGTCGTGCGAAAGCGGCAACAGGAAACGCTCTGTAAAGGCATAAATCAACGAAAATGTAAGTTGATCCTGATGGTATCTGCGGTAGATCGGATCTCTCTCAAAATAAGAGAGTGTATCGTTCATCCACCCCATATTCCACTTCAGGTCAAAGCCAAGCCCACCCGCTTCTGTGGGGCGCGACACTCCCTGCCACGACGTGGACTCCTCCGCCATGGTGAGAATACCGGGGTATTCGTCGTGCACCACATCGTTAAAGTGCTGAAGAAAGTGGATAGCTTCCAGATTTTCACGCCCACCGTACACATTGGGCGTCCACTCCCCCTCTTCGCGAGAGTAGTCGAGATAGAGCATGGAGGCGACAGCATCCACACGCAGCCCATCGATATGGTATTCATCGAGCCAGTATACCGCGTTCGAAATCAGAAAATTTCGAACTTCAGATCGGTCAAAATTGAAAATATTGGTCCCCCAATCTTTATGCTCCCCTTTATTGGGGTCGGCATGCTCGTAAAGGGCTGTACCATCAAACCGGCGCAGCCCGTGGTCGTCTTTTGTAAAGTGTGCCGGTACCCAGTCGATGAATACACCGATGTTATTTCGATGGCACTCATTCACAAAGTATTTGAAGTCATCCGGGGTGCCGAACCGGCTGGTTGGCGCAAAATATCCGGTAATCTGGTAGCCCCAGGAGGGGTCGTACGGGTGTTCGGCCACCGGCATCAACTCTACGTGTGTGTAGCCCATCTCGTTCAGATAGGGCACCAATTCGTCGGCCAGCTCGCGGTATGAGAGGAAGCCGGGGTCCTGCCCGACATGGCGGCGCCAGCTTCCGGCATGGATTTCGTAAATCGCTACGGGTGCATCGTCTGCGTGCCGCGCCTTTCGCTCCTTGAGCCACTGCTCGTCGCTCCACTCAAATGTGCTTTCCCACACTTTCGACGCCGTACCGGGACGCAGCTCGGCATGCCGTGCGTAGGGATCGGCCTTGAGCAGGGGGGCATCGTTATAGCGAGATTTGATTTCATATTTGTACAGATCGCCGGGGGCAACGTGGGGGATAAACATCTCCCATAAGCCCTGTGCCGGATGATGGCGCATGCAGTGAATACGCCCATCCCACTGGTTAAAGCTGCCAACTACGCTAACCCGGGTAGCATTGGGCGCCGCTACTACAAAGTGTGTGCCCGCAACACCGTCTACCTCTGCAGAGTGGGCGCCTAACCACTGGTAGGCCCGCCGGTGCGTGCCCTCTCCCCAAAGCTGCAGATCGAAATCGGAAAGCAGTGAGCCAAACCGGTAAGGGTCTTCAATCGTAAAGCTATGACCCTCGTGGGTGGTAATGGTAAGGTTGTAATCAAACCGGTTTTTACGGCGGGGAAACACATACTCGAAGTAGCCATGATCGTTCCATTTAGGAACCGACACCGATTGCTTCTTCCCGAGATGAAGAGTCATCTCTTTAGCATCGGGCCGCATGGCTCTGAATACAAGTTTCTCTTTACCGTTTACCATGCACGTGTGCAAACCCAACAGAGAAAATACATTTCCGTGCGAGCCGTTGGAGATGGCCTGAATTTCCTCGATTTTAGTTACCGGTTCTTTCACGTTCGTCAGGTTAGTTCACGCGAAAATAAAAAATTTTTGCGCGAATACCTTTTCATTTTGACCGACAAGCAGTTGTTGTACAAGTTTTAGCATGAATATTACCCGTTACATAGCCTCACGTTATCTCTATTCCCGAAAGCACGTTACGTTGATATCGGTGCTTACCGGCATCAGCATTGCCGGGCTTACCGTCGGTACGGCTCTGTTAATTATTGTACTCTCGGTGTTTAACGGATTTTATGATGTGATCCGTGGATTTCTGCTTTCGTTCGACCCCGATGTGCGGATTGAGATGGCCGACCGCTCGGCGATGGCGTACCATCCGGATTTTATGCAGCGAATTCTGGACCTCGACGATGTGGTTCAAGTAACGCCGTATGTGGAAGGGAAGGCGATGGTAAGTCTTCAGAATGGAGGCAACGAGGTGGTACTGGTACGCGGCGTAGAGCGGGGAGCGCACGTGCGGCTTACCGAACTTGAGAATAGTGTGCAATCCGGCATCTTCGATCTGTCGGTTCAAAATGCACGCCCCGGGATTGTGATCAGTGAGTCGCTGGCCGGCCGATTTGCCCTGCGTCCGGGATCGGAGCTGGCACTGCTGAGTGCGAGCGGGATGCGCAGAGCGCTAACACAGTTTTCCGCACCGCGATCGAGCCGGTTTCAGGTTCGGGGTACCTACAACATCCAGCAAATTCTGGATGGGGATATGGTGTATGTGGATCTGGTGGCAGCCCAGCGGCTGTTCAATCTTCGCAACGAAATTTCAGGAGTAGAGCTGAAGCTAACCGATACTGACCGTGCAGCGGCTGTGAAACGCGAATTAACCGCAATGCTGGGTGAGGAAATGCAGGTATCTACCTGGTACGATCTGCAGAAACCGATGTATGATGTGATGCAGATTGAAAAATGGGCATCTTACTTTATTTTGATGATCATCATCGTTGTAGCAGTGATGAATATTGTGGGTTCTATCACCATGATTGTGATACAGAAAAAGAAAGATATCGGCATTCTTCTGTCGATGGGGTTAAAACGATCACACATCAAAAAAATATTTCGGTATCAGGGGCTCTATATCGGCCTTATTGGAAGTGGAATTGGTGGCGCTGTGGGGTTGCTGCTCAGCATGGCCCAAAAAGAGTATGGAATGGTGAAGCTCTCATCCGCATTTATCATTGATGCATACCCGGTTCTCATTCAACCGCTCGATATTTTTCTGATTTTGGGTGGGAGTCTGTTTTTGTGCATCGCAGCAAGCCTGTATCCGGCCCATCGCGCGTCGCAGGTAGAACCGGCCGATGCTGTTCGAAACGAATAATGATCCATGAAAACTCAACCTACACACTCTGCATCCGGCTATACGTTAAGTGGGCTTCTTCCGGCCGTTCTTTTTCTTTTTGCAGGGGCATGCGAGCGCCCGGAACTTGGCCAGGCCGAAGTGCCGGAGCCTTACGAGCCGTATATTGAGGAGTGGGTAACGCAGCATATCGAATCGTTGAAAGCCCCAACCGGCTGGATGCGCCTCGCCGGAATGTACATTCTTGACGAGGGTGAAAACACCTTTGGCAGCGGGAATCGAGTACATGTTCCGCTGGCCGATGAAGCCTTGCCCGCCGAAGCCGGAACCATCACCTTAACCGATGGTGTGGTCACGTTGAATCCCCGTAATGACGTACACCTTCTCGCCGATGGTGAACCGGTACGGGGTGCGACAACCATTTTTGCCGATGGAGAAGAATCGATTATTACCCATAACCATCTCGAATGGTTTGTAATCAAGCGGCAGGATATTTACGCGATCCGGGTGTTCAACAAAGAGAACGAAAAAGTGGATCGTTTTGAAGGGTTTCCTCGATATGACACAGATTCAAAATGGCGCCTGAAAGCCTATTTTGAGCCGCATCCCGAGAATACAACCATCCCCATCGCAAACGTAATCGGCCAGGTTATCGAAACACCGTCGCCCGGCTCATTGACATTTCAATTCGGTGGGGAGCGATACACCATTGATGCGATACAAAGTTCTGAGCAGCTCTTTTTGATCATTGGCGATGAGACCAATCGCACCGAAACGTATCAGGCGGGGCGGTATATGTACGTCGATTATCCAGACGATGACGGCTATACCGTGATCGATTTCAACAAGATTTACAACCCGCCCTGTTCGTACAATTTATTTACTACCTGCGAATTACCGCCGGTTCAAAACAGGCTCCGCCTTGCCATTGAGGCCGGGGAAAAACGTCCCGTTGGATGGACCGGACAGGAGATAGAATTATGATATCACGTAGTACACTTTTTCTTCTCACTCTGAGTCTGCTGGCAGGCTGCACCGGTGACCGAAGCGCCGAAGTAGCCGAACTACCCGAGGGATATCATCAACAGCTGCAGGAGTGGAAAGAGTACCGCATTGACGTGTTGAAAGGGCCCACCAACTGGCTGCGATTGGTTGACATTGCCTGGTTGCCGAACGGTGAAGCAACGATTGGCAGCGCACCCGATGTTGATGTGCAATTTCCGGAGCGGGCACTGCCGCCGGCTGCAGGAGTTATTGAATCCGCCGGTGATAATGTGGAATTAACCGCAGCGCAGAGCTCGGGCATGCAAATGGACGGGCAAGATATTTCCGGGCAAACCGTGACGATACATGATGACGATGGCAACGCTCCTGAAATAACCAGCGGAGATTTTATCTGGTTCGCCGATCGGCGGGGCGATGAGATTGGGCTGCGCATGTACGACCAATCTCTGGAAAGAGCCGATCAATTTGACGGCTTCCCTTTTTACGAGGTCAACCCTGAATGGTACAAAGCAGCTCAGTTTATACCTTATGATGCACCGAAGCCTATCGCCATTGCGAATGTTCTCGGTGATATGGTAGAGCGCGAATCGCCGGGATATATTGAGTTTTCAGTTGACGGAGAGTCCGTAACACTGGATGTATTCGAGGCAAACAGCGGCCTCTTCATCATGTTTACCGATCATACCAACCGCACCGATACCTATCAGGCCGGACGGTATCTGATTATCGATTTCCCGAACGAAGAGGGGCGAACGGTTGCTGACTTCAACCGTACCTACAATCCGCCTTGTGCCTTCAACACATTTACGGTCTGTCAATTACCACCGCCTCAAAATCGCCTGCCGTTTGCTATTGAAGCGGGAGAACAGCGTCCGCCCAACATGTGGAAAGGCCTCGACGGAAAGAAGTTTGTGGCATCCGACAGCCCGGATTAAAATCGAATATTAGGGGTTCGGAACTATAAAAATTCTTTTTATATTTCGGGTCTATTTAAAATCCGACCCATAATCACCGTTTTAAGTTTAAGTCATGAAACGCACGTATCAACCCAGCAACCGTAAGAGAGTAAACAAGCACGGTTTTCGTAAGCGAATGAAAACGTCTGACGGACAAGAAGTGCTGAAAAGACGACGAAAAAAAGGACGTCATAAACTCACTGTGAGTGTCAAAAAAGGAGCAAAATAACCACCCTGTAGGACCTGATGATCACACACTGCCCCGTTCGGTTATTCTGAGGGGCAGAGATCATTTCCAGCAGCTCTTTCAGCAATCAGCCGTGAAGCATGCTCCCTCTTTTCAATTACGCTACCGGTTTCTCAGCGGCCCGCTTCACTCTTCGGCCATCGGCTTTATTGCTCCCAAACGCATTTTTAAAAAAGCTGTGCAACGCAACCGCGTCAAACGACTTATGCGGGAAGCGTTCAGGCTGCATCAGTCTGTTTTTTGGACAGGTGTGGAAGCACACGGACAGCGCGTACATGCTGCCCTGATTGCCACCAAGCCGATTACGGCGTCCGCTGATGCAGAGCAACAGGTTGTTCAGCTCCTTCATGCCTTTAATGCGTCGGGCACCTCAGCGCCAAATCCGCCTCTCACAAACCCAACTCATCCCTAACAGTTTTCGATTTTGGATAGAAATACGGTAACCGGACTCATTCTGATTTTCTTCATCACGCTTGCCTGGGCCTGGTACACCATGCCGAGCCAGGAACAACTGGAACAGCAGCGCCTTGAGCGTGCCATGCAAGATAGTATTGCAGCCGCACAAACACTGGAAGATCGCGAACCGGCCGAAGAAACACGAGTGCTGCCGGGACGGGACGAAGTAGATACCATCCGTCCGGATGAGGCACCAACAGCCGGACTGTTTGGGCTGCAGACAGTAACCGATACGGTTTCTACAGTGGTTCGAACACCGCTCTATGAAATTGAGCTGACCAATCTGGGAGCCGGCCCGGCCCGCTATACCCTGCTTGCCCACAACACCTGGGAAAAGGTGCCGGTGCAGATGATTCACGACACCACCCGCTCGGCCTATTCGCTGGGATTTTTATCTGCACAGAACTACAATATTGAGACCAACCAGCTTCTCTTTGAGCCGATCAATTACACGCCTGCAGCGGAGCTTACGATGGATGAAAGCCGCCAGCTGAGCTACAGGCTACGCGCCGGCAACGATGCCGAACTGATCTTTACTTACACCTTTTATGCCGATCGGTACCAGTTTGATCTCGATATCGAGTTCATCAACATGGAGAGTCAAATCAGTGATTTTAATGTCGATTTCGGCTGGCTCTCGGCACTGACTTATACCGAACGAGATGTTGTGCAGGATGCGCAAAACTCCGGAGCGTATATTTTTGCAGGCGAAGTGCTCGAAAAATTTCAGCAAACAGAGCCGGGACGTGGCGAACAGGTGATCAACGGGCGGATTGATTGGGTCTCTTCGCGTACACGATTTTTTGGCCAGTACATCAAGCCTGTAACCGAGACCAATGCCGCGATTGTTCGGATGGATTTGGATGGCCCACTCGATAATCCGGACACCATCCAGCGCTACGAAACGATGGTTACCTCTAATATTGCGAGCCAAAAAGAGCTCTCTTTCCAGCTCTATGCGGGCCCTTTGCGGTATTACGATCTGCGCGAATTTGACGACAATGCGTATGATGTGGTTGAAATCGGATACGCACTGATCCGATGGTTTGCCGATCCGCTGGTACGGTGGGTCATTATTCCATTTTTCGTGCTGGGCAGCACCGTGATTTCCAACTACGGAGTGCTGATTATTCTATTTGGTGTTTTGGTGAAGCTGGTCTTGTATCCGCTTACACAGAAGAGTTTCAAGAGTATGGCTGCCATGAAAGAGCTGCAGCCCCAAATGCAGGAGATTCGGGATAAATATAAAGATGATCCTCAAAAGCAGCAGAAAGAGACCATCGCCCTGTACCGCAAGGCCAAGGTAAACCCGGTGGGCGGCTGTCTGCCTATGCTGTTGCAGTTTCCGATTTTAATTACGCTCTTTTTCTTCTTCCAAAACTCGATGATTATCCGGCAGCAATCATTCCTTTGGGCTGATGACTTATCGGCACCCGACTATATTCTGTCGCTGCCGTTTAGCATACCTCTGCTGGGCGACCAGCTTGCCGGCTTTGTGATTTTGATGGCCGGTGCTATGTTTATACAGACAAAAATTACCGGCAGCATGAGCGGAATGGGTGCGCCAAGTGCACCGGGCACACCGAACATGAAGGTGTTCACCTACATTATCCCATTCATACTGCTGTTTGTCTTTAACAATTTCGCCTCGGGTCTGTCGCTCTATTATCTCGTATACAATGTACTCTCAGGTGCACAACAGCTCATCATCAACAAAACGATGAAGAAGCCGGAGATAGATACGACCACCACGTCCGGCACCAAGGGCAAAAAGAAAGGGAAAAAGAAAAAGAAGAAATAAACCGGTGCACATCCGTATCATAAAGGGGCTCCACATCGGATCCCCTTTTTTGTTTACAGTGTACAATCAGCCATGAATCACTCTCCAGCCTTTCCGCAAATTCGATTCTCGGGCGGGGCACGGTGGCTCTTTCACCCCATCCTGAAAAAGCGGTACAAAAATCTGCCGGAAGAGCGGGTTCGGCTTATGTTTATTGAGAAGGCGCTTCGCAGCTCCTGGAGCCGGAATCGCATTGGCACCGAAGTAATGGTACGCCACGCCGCCCGAGCGAATGCATTGAAAGCCGATGTTGTGCTGTACGACCGGCAGATGAATCCCTTTGCCGTGGTTGAGTGCAAGTCTGACCACATCCCCCTAACTGAACAAACCGCCGTACAGGCTGCGCGTTACAATTCCGTTCTGAAAGCTCCCTGCCTGTGTGTTACCAACGGGATCTCAGAGTGGTGGTTTGGATTCAAGAACGAGGCGGTTGAACCACGCGCAACCCCGCTTGATATGAACAAAACAGCCCAGCCGCGCGACGCTGCCTATTGGATCGAACGCGGGTTTATCGCCAACGATGTGCCGGATAACATCCGCGGGCAGGCGGTAGAATTGCTGAACCGGCTCTGGCCTTCAACCGAACCCGTAAAGTGGGCATATCTGCCAATGGAGGGGCTGCCAACCACCCTGAAACTGGCTCACTACTATCGACTGATGACCATTGATGAGTCGGCCCAAATGGCACTATCTGTTGTGGCGGTATCGGAACGGGAGTGTTTTTTTGCGGCGCTTCTTCATCGTAACCGGCGCAATGAAGCGCTCTTTTTATGGCCGCTGGCCACGAATGAGCTGGACATCATCACACCGGACGAGACGAAGACCGTATCCATGAACACCCTCTTTCCTGACGGTCTATTTGCGCATGGATCGATAGAGGCTTTTGCGGACGTTCTCGTTCAACAAACAGAAAAAGCCTGACCTACGCTGCGGCAGTTCTGGTTTTTTTGGATGCAATTTCCCGTATGTTTCAGCTACCAACAAAAAGTCAATTACAGGAATTATGTCTGCAGTAACGCATCGCGAAAAACTTTACTCACTTTTTGATGATTCTCCCCGCGGGGTGGTGTACCTGAAGGGCGGAGAAGTATTGCGCCGTTACGAAACCGATTACGAGTTTCCATTTCGGCAGGAAAGTAATTTTTGGTACATAACCGGCGTGGCAGAACCTGACTATCACGCTCTGCTGGACATTCAAAACCAGGAGTTGCACCTCTTTGCACCAAAACGTGATGCACAATATGCGGTATGGCACGGTAAAGTTCAGAGCAAGGAACAGATCAAGGAGAGGTACCAACCGGACCATCTACACTACCACACAGAGCTGTTAACCGTGCTACGGAAACTGAAACCTGATGTAGTGTACTGCCTTAACGAGGAACAAGCTGAGTTTTTAGAAGATCTGGATCGATCCATCAACGTTGAGGCCGATTCGTTGTCTGATGCCATAACGTACTGCCGGTGTATCAAAACCGCTGATGAGCTCGATCTACTTCGAAAGGCTGCAGCGGTAAACAATCGCGCCCATACCGAGGCGATGAAATTTGTAAAGCCGGGACTCCATGAATACGAAGTAAAAGCGTTTTTCGATTATCATCAACAGAAGGAGGGATTGCTCTTTGATGCCTACAACGGAATCCATGCCTCGGGTGCCAATAGCGCTATATTGCACTATACCGATAACACCGATCGAATAGATGACGGGGATCTTTTTCTGATTGATGCCGGGTTTGAATATCAGGGTTATGCATCGGATGTGACCCGCACCTATCCCGCCTCCGGCACCTTTACGGGCGATCAGGCCGCCCTGTACCAGATTGTGTTAACAGCCCAAAACGAGGTTATAAAAGCCGTGGCGCCGGGAATTAAGATGGAAGAGCTGCACATGCTGGCTGCCCGAATCATTACGGAAGGGTTGCGTGATGTGGAACTGGTAAAAGGCACGGTGGACGCGTTGATGGAAAACAACATTTTTGCACTTTTTTTCCCCCACGGACTTGGCCATTTTTTAGGGCTGGATACGCATGATGTGGGCGGCTATCCGAAAGGCGTAGACCGTATTGACCGCCCCGGGATTCGGTACCTGCGGGTACGGCGGGAGCTGCTGCCGGGCATGGTCATTACCATAGAGCCGGGACTCTACATTATACCGGCATTGCTGAAACCAGCTTTTGAGAACGCCGACACCGCCAGATTTTTAAACCGTGAAAAGCTGGAAAAAATGATCGGTTTTGGCGGCATTCGCATCGAGGATAATTTGATTGTGACCGACGACGGCTATGAAAACCTGACCGATGTACCGAAAGAGATCAAAGAGATCGAACAGGTAATGAAGGGCCGTTAAGCGGCCGGCACTTCTTCTTTTTCGAAAAAGTAGCTTTTGCCCTCTTCCATGTCATCAAAGGTGTAGAGTTGCCGGTGCCGGTTTCTGTAAAAGAACCCGGCCATGGTAAAATCGCCGATGCAGGCAAAGGTGTGGAACATCAAAAAACTGAGAATGGCAAAGAAGAGCCACCCGTCAGTAATCAACAATCCGGCCACGCCCGCCGTCGTAAGTACTGCAAAAGGGGTCATGGCCAGCAGATAAAAACCTTTGCGCCCAAGTACAAAACCGTCGGCTGCGGCAACCACTGCGCCCTGCTTCCATTTCGGTACGATGGAGAGTTTTCGGGCCCCCTGAACCGCGTAAGCGAGCAGATGCAACAATTCGTGCACCAGAATGCCGGCCGTAAAAAGAGTCAGTGCACCGATTAAAATTCCGACTACGGTTTCCCATCCATTCCACTGCAGGTAGAGCTGCGCGCCCATGGTAGCTGCAAAGGCGAGGCTGAAAAATTTAAAGGTGAGTGTAAACAGATTCTGATCCTGCAGATTCTTCATGACGAAATCGGCAATCTCGTCATGAATCAACTCTTCTACCTTTCTGTAGGCATCATCGTTAAGAAGCTCTTCCCGTGTCGGTTTCATGCGGTGGTTCGGGTTTTACTACCGGCAGTAAGGTTATTTATTTTTTTCGGCTAATGAGCGAACGGCATCCGCCACAGCCGGGGCTACATCTTTATCGAATGCGCTGGGAATGATCTTTTTCTCGGTTGGCTCTTTCACCTGATCAGCAATGGCATGTGCAGCACAGACATACATCTCGGTGGTGATTTCGTGAGACCGCGCATCCAGAAGGCCCCTAAAGATACCCGGAAAAGCCAGCACATTATTGATTTGATTGGGGAAATCGGATCGCCCGGTGGCAATAATTCGCACCCCCGCTTCGTACGCTTCGCCGGGCATAATTTCCGGAATCGGGTTGGCCATGGCAAACACAATTGGATCGCTGTTCATGGTCTGTACCATCTCTTTGGTTAATACCCCCGGAGCGGAAACACCGATAAAAACATCGGCATCGCGAATGGCATCGCCCAGGCTTCCCTCCTCATTCTTGTTGTTGGTGATCTCAGCCATCTCTTTTTTGATCGGTGTAAGATCGGTTCGCCCTTTGTGGATAATTCCTTTGCTGTCGCACGTAATCATGTTGCGCACACCCACATGCCGAAGAAGATAGATAATGGCAATGCCTGCTGCCCCCGCTCCATTGATAACCACCTTAAGATCGGAAAACTCTTTCCCGGTGATTTTAAGAGCGTTGATGAGCCCTGCCAATGTAACCACAGCCGTGCCATGCTGGTCATCATGCATAACAGGAATCGTTAGTTCTTCCTTAAGCCTTCGCTCAATTTCAAAGCATCGCGGAGCTGATATATCCTCCAGGTTGATTCCTCCATAGGTGGGGGCAATCATTTTAATGGCTGTAATGATCTCCTCGGTATCCTGCGATGCCAGCACTACGGGAACGGCATCTATGTCAGCAAATTTTTTAAAAAGAACCGCCTTTCCTTCCATTACCGGCAGGGACGCTTCAGGGCCGATATTACCAAGGCCAAGTACGGCAGATCCGTCACTGATTACGGCAACGGTGTTTCGCTTCCAGGTGTAGTCGTACGCTTTGGAAACATCTTTTGAAATTTCGAGGCACGGTTGTGCAACGCCAGGCGTGTAGGCAATACTCAGATCATCCGAGGTTTCGAGCGGCATTTTGGATTGGATGGCCACCTTGCCGCCATATTTCTTGTGAGCATCAATAGATAGCTGGCTGTACTTGTTTTTATCTTGATCTGACATATCTGATTTGAAATCCGTTTGATTTGTTGGCCGAAAGGTACGTGGTTTTCACCTGTTATGTGAACAGAAATGTTCCTCAATAGTGGGCAGGTCAGCCATGAAACCATAGTAATTGTATGTGCAACTAATTACTCTGTTTAGCGATCCCATCTATTGTTGTTGCGATTAACATCGGCCATTCGCTGGCTGGGGTCGATCTCAATGCGGGCAATCTCAGAGCGGGGCCGGTCTATTACCAGTTCATACTCGGGAAATACCCACGGCCAGTCATCGGCCACCGTCCGTTCTACATCAAACTCATTCTCCTTCTCTCCCCACATTATGCGCAACGGAATGTAGTAGTGGTGGATGGAGCCATCCGTAAACTCAACCTCAACATCCAGCGGCATAGGCATCAGTCCGACTCTTTCGAGCGTCGCTACCGTGTTACCATCCCGCGACCGCACCGATTGTATGCCGTAATCGATGGTGTGGGTGGTTTCAATAAAATATTCGTAGTACCAATCCAGCACCATACCGCTCTCGCGTTCCATGATGCGAAGAAAATCGTATCCGTTCGGATGTTTGAACTTCCACTCCTCATAAAATCGATTAAGGCCGCGTTTCAGTACATCTTCACCAACCACATAGCCCAGTTGATGCAAAAAGATAGCTCCTTTGGTATACGAGGCTATACCGTAGGCGGCGTTGCGATGATAATGATCAGCGTGAATATGCATCGGCTCCTCAATTCCCGCCCGCACAATATTAAAATAGCCCTGATAGCGGCTCAGCACCGGATCACCCTGTCCATCGTTAAACAGCTCGTTCATCACTATGGCCGAGAGGTAGGTGGTGAACCCTTCGTCAATCCACTGATCGCGGGTTTCGTTGGTGGCAACCGCTCCCTCGTACCACGCATGGATAAGCTCGTGAACTGTAACGCCAACCAGGCTCCCCAGTGTGCGGTTACCGGTAATGAGTGTGCCCATGGTGTATTCCATGCCGCCATCGCCGCCCTGAATCACCACATACTCGTCGTACGGATAGTGCCCGTAATTGTCGTTCATAAACTGAAACGCACGCACGGTTAGCTCGGGCAGCTGTTTCCAGTTTTCGAGCAATTGAGCCTGCTCCTCATCCGAAGCATTTTCAGCAACAGGGTCGGTTTGATAGAAGAAGCGCAACAACGGACCGCCCGGAACCTGCGCGGTTGTATGAACATAATCCGGATCGGCCGCCCACATTACATCGTGAACATTTTCAGCGCGGAAATGCCAGCGTAGTTTCTCCCCGTCGGGCCGGTGTACTTCAACCCCGGGTTGCTCGTATCCATACCCCACTTCCTCAGGATTCTGCAAAATAGATCCCGAAGCCACAACGTATTCCCGATCTATATGAATGGTGATATCAAAAGTGCCGAACGGGGCAAAAAATTCACGCCCAACATAGGGGTTCGGATGCCAGCCCAGTTCGTCGTAAGCGGCAATTTTTGGGTACCATTGTGCCATGGAGTACCGAATTCCTTCGGCGTTATCGCGGCCGGAACGGCGCGTTTGCAACGGAACCTGTGCCTCAAAATCCATCTCAAAAACAACGGATGTGCCGGGCGCAATCGGCTCGGCAAGGTGCACCTCCATGACGGTTCCCTTTACGGTAAAGTCGACGTCTCGGCCGTTTTGGCGAAGCGTGTGTATGCGCTGATATCCAATCTCGGTTTCATCATAATGCACAATGCGGTCGCGAACCCGCCGGTCGGGATCCTCGATGGTGCGCGATCGTTTATCCATCATGCTGTTGGGCTGAAATGCGTTGAAAAACAGATGATAAAACACCCGATGGAGTGTGTCGGGCGAGTGGTTGTGATAGACCAGATGCTGTTCTCCGACAAACCGGTTGGTTTCTACATCCATATCGATGGTCATGGTATACTCCACTTCCTGCTGCCAGTACCCGGCGTGTTGTGCTTCAGAGTTTTGTATATACAATAGATTGAAGATGCTCGCAATTAGCAGAGAGGTCAAAAGGGTTCGATTACGCATAGCTAACAGTTCAGTTTTGGGTTAAAATGCAGAGCGGCTGGCAAAGGCGCGGCTTAGAGTTGCCTCGTCGATATATTCGAGCTCGGAGCCCATTGGTATACCGTAAGCAATTCGGGTAACATTCACATCGTACGGTTGCAGCAGCTTGTTGATATAGTAAGAGGTTGCCTCACCCTCGGCGTCGGGGTTGAGCGCAAGGATAATCTCCTGAACCAACTCCTCGCCTCCTGAGACGCGCTGCAGCAGCTCTTTGATACGGATATCATCCGGGCCAATATTCTCGAGCGGGGAGACAGTACCCCCCAATACATGATAGCGCCCACGAAATTCATTGGTTTTTTCGACGATAAACACATCCTGAAATTCTTCCACAACACAGACGACACCGGTCTGACGCTTGGGATTGGAGCAGATTGCGCAGGGATCGGCATCGGCAATGGTTCCGCATACCGTACAGCGTTTTACTGATTTTTTAAGCTTTACAAGAGTATCGGCCAGAGTCAGCACCGATTCATCCGTCTGCTTTAAAAGGTGGATGGCCATTCGCCGGGCCGACTTCCGCCCGGTTCCCGGCAGCTTGCTCAATTCTTCTATCGCCCGCTCCAGGGCTTCGGAGGTTATTTGCATGTACAATAAATATTAAGGGGAAGGTGGCCGGTCAAAGTCCAAATTTACTCAGATCCATGCCGCCCAGTCCGCCGGGAAGCATTCCTTTGTAGGCGTCTTGCATTTTCTCTTTAGCCGCGGCTTCTGCTTTTTCGAGGGCTTTGTTCACACCGGCTACAATTAAATCTTCCAGAATTTCGGCGTCTTCGGGATCTATCACATCACGGTCTACCTCAATGCTGATGATCTCGCGCTTGGCATTGGCGGTCACTTTTACCATTCCGCCACCGGCTTCCGCTTCTACAATCACATCGGCCAGTTCATTCTGGATTTCCTGCATTTTGGATTGCATGTCCTGAAATTTGCCGAACATATCGGCCATATTAAATTGATTCATAATCTCTTTGGATTGACGTTAAAATTAAGCAGAGCTTTTTAATACTCCAGTTCAGCACCCAGTTTTTCTACAATATCTTTTAGAATAGGGTCTTTCCGCTGCAACTCTTTAAACCGTTCAAACGGGCTTAGCGTTTTGGGTGCCGACCCATTGTTTTGAACGTGACATCGGAACCGAACAGCTGTGCCTGACACCTGCTTAAACAACGAGCCGAGCAGTTGATTGTTTTCGTGCAGCAGATTGGTGGCAAATTCGTTTTCTGTAACCACGGTCACTTCATGGCCGTTAACATCCCGAAGCTGAACCCGCTGCATTTGAAAAAACAGAACCTGGGGCGCTTCTTTTTGCACAACATCCAGAAACATTTCCCAGCAGGACTCCACATCTTCCACTGAGCGAATGGAGGACACCGGCTCCTTCGCAGTTTCCTCTTCTTCCTGATGATGAGGATCTTTATCCTCAGCTGCATGGGTGCTGATTCCCTTCGCGAAGCCGAGGGTGGGTTTGATAGCCAGAAAGTCGTCCTCATCCACAGCTGCCGTCTGTTTCTGTGCATGGCCACTATCAGTCGGTGACGCAACGGGTGCCGATGGGGCCTTTCCGGATGATGGCGGCCCGGGCTCATCGTTCACTTCGGGGCGTGCCGATGCCTCACTTTTTGACTCATCCGAATCCGGTTCATCCGGCTCATACGCCCTCGAATCGGATTGAATTGAGGGTTCAGGCTCTCTGCTTTCAGCATGTTGATCGGCGGCAGAATCAGCCTTCAGGAGTCGTTTTTTTTTTACCTGCTGCAGTTCCGACAAGAGCGACTCCAGTTGCGGCGTGCGGTGCATATGAATCAGCTTTAGCATCAACAGTTCGAAGTGCACTTTGGGCTGCTGTACATCCCGGATGGTGCGTTGCGCTTCGCTCACCAGGTGCAGCATGCGCAGCATATCTTCCTCCGTGAAGTGTTGGGCAACAGCCTTATACCGTTCTTTTGTTTCTGCCGTGGCATCCACAAGCTGCATGCGGTTGGTGTGAATTGCCACATAAAGATTCCGAAAATGTTCGGCCAGTTCTACCAAAAACTCCTGAATATCGGCCCCTTCGGCAAGCAGTTCGTGAACCATCTGCAAACACCGGGTCGAATCTTTTTGAAGCAGCACATCACTAAACGCAAACAGGCGTTCTACACCCACCACGTTGAGAGCTTTCAGGAGCTCGTCATGACGAATGGTATCTCCGCAAAAAGCGATCGCCTGATCCATCAGCCCGAGCGCGTCACGCAGTGCACCGTCAGCTTTTTTAGCAATCACATGCAGCGATTCATCATCAATGGTAATGTTCTCTTTCTGTGTGATGATCCGCAATCGGTCTACAATTTCATCGACGCTGATGCGCTTGAAATCGAATCGCTGCACGCGCGATAGAATGGTAGGAAGTACTTTATGCGGCTCCGTTGTGGCAAAAATAAAGATCGCGTGGGCCGGGGGCTCTTCCAGCGTTTTCAACAGCGCATTAAAGGCCGCTTTGGAGAGCATGTGTACTTCATCAATGATAAAGACTTTGTACCGGCCGTTTTGCGGAGGGATGCGCACGCTTTCGCGCAGATGATGAATATCATCTACCTTGTTGTTAGAGGCGGCATCAATTTCAATCACGTTCAGCGTCTGATTCAGTGCCTCGCCATCCACATCAGCACCAATGGCATTGATGGTGCGGGCCAGTACACGCGCCATGGTTGTTTTGCCCACACCCCGCGGGCCGCAAAACATATAGGCGTGCGACAATCTGTTCTGCTTAATTGCGTTTTTAAGGGTACTGCTTACATGCTCCTGCGATACAATGTCGTCGAAGGAAGCGGGGCGATATGTACGTGTAAGTGCGCGGTAGTGGTCTGGCATAGCAAACGGTTTATGACTGGTGTAATGTACGAAAAACAGAGACGGTTCTTCAATTGGAAACGCGGGAAAGGTACCTCTGCCCGATGCCGTGGTTTTTTTGTTAAATCCCGTTACCTTTCCGGTATGATGGTTCGACTATTTATAATGTGGGTATGTGCTGTTTGGATGGCAATTGCAGCACATGAGACTGTATTGGGACAGCCGCAAACCGCTTATCAACGCGGGCTTGAGCTCGTCTATAGCGGCCAGCTGGAGCAGGCACTCGACACCTGGGAAGCGTACTACGAAGAAAATGAACGCGTCGATTCTCGGGTTGGGTTCGAGTATATCGGTATTGTAACGGGCCGCGGCATAACCGGCCGATATACGCAGGCCACCGATATGTATTACCAGGCATTGTTGAAGGCAGAGGGCGTGGCCAGCCAAATTGCCCTGCGGCAGGAGATTGAACGGCTCCGGCCCATTGTAGGACAGGGAGTGTATCGGCAGTGGATTACCATGCTTGAAGAAGAACATACCGGCCTTCCTATCGATTTGTACGGCTATTGGGTGCAGCTCGACCCAACCCCGGCATCCACGCAAAATGAGCGATTGATTGAGCACTGGATCCGCATTGCCGAAGCGCAGCAACGGTTCACACGCAACGCTTCCACCATTTATGGGGCCGATGAACGTGCACTTGTTTATGTGCGCTACGGTGAGCCCGACCGAGTACGCAACGGCATCCTTACGCTGCAGGATCTGAATGTAAAACCGTGGCTGGAGCGGCAGGTACTCACTCAGCTCGACCCCGACCTGGAAACGCAGCGGCCGCTTGAATCATCCGAAGCGCGCCAGATTCGTCTTCTCGAAAATGCCATATACGAATTTCACCGCTATCCGGAGTATGAAATCTGGTTTTACGACCGACTTAGTGACGCCGGCGAGGCTTCTGTTCCGTTCTTTTTTGGCACCAACATACAGAACGAACAGTTCGAAATGCTGGCAGGTATAGACTCATTTATCCCTGAGCGCGCCTTTCAGCGAAATGCCTTTCGGGATGTGAGCCCCGACCACGATCCGGCTTCTTTTACCCGGGAGGGACTAACCCCCGCGCTGATGCTGCAAATGCTCTATTATGAGCAACTGAGCCGAATCGACCCCTTTTTCGACACCCGGCTGAACGCCCTAAAGGATGCGGTGATCGAGCAGGATATGAATGTATTGCGCGGATTTGACCGTGTGTTCAAAGAGGAAAACCAAAGCCTGGTTCAGCACAAAAAGCTGGACATCCCGCAGGAACAGTCTACCTACCGAGCTCAGGTGCCACAGATACCGGTATCGGTGCATCACTATCGTTTTTTGGATGAAGAGAATCGCCCGCAGCTGGTTACCATCGTAGAGAGCGAACCGCAGGAGTCGTTTCTGATCGACTTTAACCGAAACCGACCCGATGGAGTAACGATTCGCGATTTGGAAGTAACCGAAGACATTACCAACGAGCTGTCCGATTATAGCTTTTTACACCGTTTGGTTACTCTTTCGACCGACTGGCAAACCCTGGATCGCGTGGAAGACCGTCCGCCATTGCGTCTTCGCCGATCGGTTCGCGAAAGCCGTGCTTCCCTGGAGCTGGTAACCGATCACACCGGCCGGCTGTATCAGGCGGTGTCGGCAATACTTCTGAATGAAAATCCCCGTACCGGCCCCGCTTACCAGACACCCTATCCTCCCGCTATGCGTGGTTTGGGGAGCCGTGTGGTGCGGCAGCCGGAGCCGCTGCGAGCCGACACCGATTCGCTGCAGATGGCTGATTTGGTACTGGGGTATCAGATGCTGGACGAACCGGTGGGCTTTTTCCCATTTATTGTGGCCAACGATCAGGCGGTGCCGTGGCTCGAAACGCTGGTGCTGCGATTCGAGGTGTATAATCTTGAAATGCAGGATAATGGATTTTCACAGTTTGAGCTCACCTACCGCATCCTGCCCATCGAAGAGGATGGCCGTGTGATTACCGATCAGGCCGAGTTTGTTTTGACCCTCAATTTCACCAGCGAGTTTCCCCGCCTGGATGAAAACCTTGAAATTGAAACGGCCGACCTACAGCCCGGCCTGTATGAGCTGCGAATGGTGGTAACCGATGTGAATAGCCGGCAAGAGGTCCGCCGCACCATTCGGTTCGAAGTGGTGGAGTGATTTATTCGTAGCCTGAATACGACTAAACAAGCCAATTATATCAAGGAATACAGAGACGGTTGCGGTGCCCGTTTTCTCTCACAGGCATCACTCATTAAACGCATCCGGCAGGTCGTTCTCATAAAGAACCACATCTCCCTCCCCGGCGCGGGTTTGCAGCAGTTCATTCGCTTCGAACAGAGTGCGTACAGTTACTACATCCGGCCGGCCGTTCTCAGCACAGTTTAAAATCCCCTCCCGAATAGGGCGTGTCCGCTCTTCGCCTACCAAAATGGCGAGATCTATGCCCGATCGCCCAATATGTTCACCAAATGTGCGGTTCTCCTCCTCTTCGCGGTCGCCCAGCTCAATCATGCCCGGAGTAATGATAATTCGTTTACCACCTGAAAAAGAGGCGAGCACATCCACCGCATTTTTCGCACCCACGGGATTTGAATTGAAGGCGTCATCAATAATCGTAAGAGCGCCCCGCTGTTTCAGCTCCAGGCGATGCTCCACCGGTTGCAGCTTTCCGGCGGCAATGGCAATCGTTTCGGGGCGCACACCCAGCGAGAGTGCCGCCGCTGCCGATAGCAGAATATTATCGATATTGTGATGGCCAAGCAGCGGAGTGGAAATCCGGTGCTTGGATGCCGGATAGCGGTCTGTTGATTGAATGTGAAGCGTAAATGCGGTGCCCTTTTCACTGATTTCGGGGTTGGATGCAGACACGCTGCCACCGGCTCCGGTCTTGACTACACGAATATCTTTTCGGCCATCGTCCATCGCGGCGGTAACCGGATCGTTTCCATTCAGTACCAGCGTGCCGCCCGGCTTCAGTTCCCGGGCCAGTGTCGCTTTTTCGTGCGCAACCGTTTCCACGGAGCCGAACGATTCAAGATGCGATAGGCCAACGACCGTCACAATCGAGAGATCGGGTTGGGCTATTTCGCAGAGCTCTTTAATGTTGCCGGGATAGCGCGCGCCCATCTCCAGAATCAACACCTGATGCGCCGCTTCCAGATCGTTATTGATCACCTTGCAAATGCCCATCGGAGTGTTGTAGCTGCCCGGCGTGGTACAGACCTGAAATCGCTCCTTCAGAAAGGTGTCCAGTATAAATTTGGTACTGGTTTTGCCATAACTGCCGGTAATGGCCACCACGGTAAGATGCGGCATAGAGGCTAACTTTTTACGCGCCTGTCGCTTGAATCCATTTTGGATGGATGTCTCAACAGGTTTCATCAGCCAGGCGGCCGGGAAGATCAAAAAGGGGATGAGAATGTCTGCCAATACGAGCAGAAAACCGAGAAAGTAGGGATCGTAGGTCCAGTACATCCCCACCGGAGCAGCCAATGCAGGGCTTTGGCCGATCGGGTGCAGATAAAACATCAACCACCAGATGGCGTAGTACAACGGCCCTACAAACAGGGCCAGCGAGAAAAGAAGCCGTTTTACACGATTCGTTACAACCAGCGGCTTTTTCTCTTTATCGGGACGGTATCGTCCGGTGCTGCCAAACCAAAAGAGAGCAAATACCAGCATGATGAGAAGGCCGGCTGCAAAGGTCACCCTAAACGACAGAATGTACAGCATGGCGAGAATCACCACATTGTAGAGAATGTGTTCGATGGTAATGACTCGCTGGCTAAAATAGTCGAACAGCCACGAACGATATTCATGGGTTTTATACCCGTGTTGTTGCAGCATTTGCAGAAAATAGCGCACCCGGTATATGGCGTGGCGCAGAAAGACGATGCAGAGTAGCAGAATGGCGCCGTTGACGAAAAGCGTATGCGTATCCAAATGAGGTTTTTTGTGTTAATGGTTACGTTTTACAACGTTGCCGGAGATAATTGCGGGTCGAAAGTAACCCGCCGATCCGTTATCTTTTGAGCTTTACATTCATAAATAAAATAACTTACTCAAGATATGAAATTAATCATCCCAATGGCAGGCAGAGGCACCCGTGTCCGCCCCCACTCTCACACGACGCCGAAGCCGCTGCTACCCGTTGCCGGTACCATGATTGTAGAGAGAATTGTAGAGACCTTTGCCCGCACCCTCGACCGCACAATTGAGGAAATTGTTTTTATTTTAGGGCCCGATTTTGGCCGCGAGATTCGCGAAGAGTTGCAGGCTATGAGTGCCCGCCACAACTGTAAAGCTACTTTTGGGGTGCAGGATCGTGCCTTGGGAACCGCACACGCCGTAGCCTGTGCAGGAGATGCGCTGAATGGCGAAGTGATCATCGTTTTTGCCGACACCATTTTTGACACGAACGGAAAAGTATCGGTCGAAGATGCCGATAGTGTGATTTGGCTTAAAGAGGTGGAAGATCCCTCCCGTTTTGGAGTAGCCGTACATGATGGCGACACCATTACCGATTTTGTTGAAAAGCCGAGCGAGCCGATTTCAAACCTCGCCATCATCGGTGTTTACTACTTTAAGCGCGGCGAAGAGCTGATGGAGGAAATTCAGTATCTGATCGACAATAATGTGACCGGCCACGGCGATGAATATCAGTTAACCGATGCGCTGGACAGGCTGCTGAAGAGTGGGAAAACCTTCAAAAAAGCCACGGTTGATGAGTGGCTCGACTGCGGTACCTTGCCGGCCTGGCTCGACACTACCGGAGAGATTTTGCAGAAAGAGAATCACCGGTTTGGCAACTATCCCGATACAACCATTCACCCGCCGGTCTTTTTTGGTGAGGGGGTAACCATAGAGGGCAGCGAAATTGGACCCAATGTCAGTGTGGAAGCCGGTACCACCATCAAACATTCGACGATCAAAAACAGCATCATTCAAAAACATGCGGT
>JBLRWS010000004.1:64924-73597 GCA_047921075.1 Balneolaceae bacterium
GCTGCATCGGGCGATACGGTGTATGATCACGTACACACAGTGGCACTGAAACAAAGAGTGGGGGTTTCAGGTAATATGGTTGTGCTTTTCCAACAACCTAAATCAAATGATGATGCTACAATTAAAATCCATTCATACGATGAGCGCCTGGGCACTGGCCGCTCTTTTTCTTTTCTCTGCCTGCTCGAACTGGAACAACACCACTCGCGGGGCGGTAATCGGAACCGGTGCCGGCGCGGCAGCCGGAGCTGTAATCGGCAAAACACTCGGTAATACCGCTGCCGGTGCACTGGCCGGGGCCGCTGTAGGCGGCACGGTGGGAGCCATTATTGGCCGGAATATGGACCGCAAAGCGCGCGAAATGGAAGAAGAGCTCGAAGGGGTTACCATCCAGCGAGTTGAAGAAGGAATTGCTGTCAGTTTCGACAGCGGCATTCTGTTTGGATTCGACTCCGCCGCACTGCGGCCCGAATCGCGCGACAACCTGCAAAAACTGGCCACGATTCTTAATCGCGACGATGACACCATGCTGCTTATTGTAGGGCATACCGATTCGGTAGGCGACGAGAACTACAACCTGGGCCTGAGCGAACGACGCGCACGCTCTGCGGCAACCTTCATGATTGAGCAGGGCCTGCCGGCCTCCCGCGTCGAAGTTGAGGGCCGCGGCGAATACGAACCCATTGCAAACAACGATACGGAAGCCGGAAGGCAGGAGAACCGCCGCGTAGAAGTGGCGATTTTTGCCAGCGAACAATATGTAAACCGCTTGCAGGCTGCCAATTAAGAAGTGCGTCCTATTTTAAAGCCGGCTCGCAATCCATTGCCTGCCGGCTTTTTTTGTGTTGGAAACCCACATCCTGATCGTGCCGGATTTGAGCTGAATACGATAGCGAATAGTGTTATTTTGTGTGGCTAATAAACATCAGAATCTGTTTTGCTGAATTTCCCCAAAAAACACCGCCGTCTCTTTAAAGTGGTTGGCGAGGCCGCCGCTTCTATTCATCAACCCGCATATGTTGTAGGAGGCTATGTACGCGATTACTATCTAAACCGGCTGGATGAAGCGTCCGTAACCGATATTGATATCGTTACTGTGGGCTCCGGTATTGAGCTTGCACGTCGAGTGGCGAACGAGCTGGAAAGTGAGAATCTTACCATTTTTAAACGATTTGGAACGGCACAGGTAAAAGCGCAAGGTGTAGACCTGGAATTTGTAGGCGCCCGGAAAGAGAGTTACCGCTCCGATTCACGAAAACCGGCCGTGGAAGACGGCACATTGGAAGACGACCAGCGCCGGCGCGATCTCACCATCAACGCGCTCTCCTGGTCGGTCATGCCCGACTCCTTTGGCGTGTTGAACGATCCCTTTAACGGCATTCAGGATTTAAAAGATCAACTGATTCGCACACCGATCGATCCGGAACAGACCTTTAGTGATGATCCGCTACGGATGATGCGGGCCATCCGTTTTGCCACACAGCTCGGGTTTACCATCGAGGAAGAGACCTACAGCGCCATCTGCAAAATGGCTCCCCGGCTGGATATTATCTCCAAAGAGAGAATCATCGAAGAGCTAAACAAAATTGTTTTATCGAACCCGCCATCGTACGGGTTTGAGCTGCTCTATAAAACCGGTCTGCTGAAGCAGTTCTTTCCGGAAATGGTACATCTACAGGGTGTGGATATTCGCAATGGCCAGGGCCATAAAGATAATTTTTGGCATACGCTTGAGGTACTCGACAATGTGGCAAAAGTAAGGAGTGACCTCTGGCTGCGTTGGGCAGCCATCATGCACGATATCGCCAAACCGCCCACCAAGCGATTTTCAAAGTCGGCCGGGTGGACCTTTCACGGCCACGATGCACTGGGGGCAAAATGGACCCCTAAAATATTTCGCCGGCTGGGACTACCACTCGACGACCGAATGAAGTATGTACAGAAACTGGTACGGTTGCATTTACGGCCCATTGCCTTGGTTTCGGATGAGGTGAGCGACAGCGCAGTACGGCGGCTGATCTACGAAGCGGGCGATGATCTTGAAGATCTGATGGCGCTCTGCCGTGCCGATATCACCAGCAAAAACGAATGGCGGGTAAAAAAATACCGAGACAACTTCGATCAGGTTGAACAGAAAATTAAAGAGGTCGAGAAAAAAGATCAGGTCCGTAACTGGACCAACCCGATATCCGGTGAGGATATCATGAACGAGCTGCATGTAAAACCCGGCCCTGTTGTAGGAAAAGTAAAAGATCAAATTAAAAAAGCGATATTTGATGGCGACATCCCCAATAATCGGGAAGCCGCCTATCAACTGCTGCTCAAATTGAAAGAGAAGTATTCAACAACTCAATCCTGATACCCATGGAAAGCGCCATCCTGATCGGCCTGGCGGCCGGTTTTTGCACCACGCTGGCATTTTTGCCGCAAGCCATCAAAACCTGGAAATCGAAATCGGCCAAAGACCTGTCGCTGGGTATGTATTCCATTTTCTGCACCGGCGTAGCACTTTGGCTGGTATACGGCCTCGTGATTGGCGACCTGCCCATTATTATCACCAATGCGGTAACGCTGGTGTTGGCATTTAGTATTCTCTATTTCAAACTCACATTCAAACAGTAACGCCCCTATGTGGATTGCCGAATCGTATGCAAAAATTAATCTGGGCCTGCGTGTGCTTGAGCGCCTCCCGACCGGATATCACACCATCGAAACCGGCTTTGTGTTTTTGGAATGGAGCGATCGATTTGAGGTGACTCCGGCCGGGGAGTATCGGTTGGAACTCAGTGACGAGTCGATCCCCACAGATGAGAGCAATCTGATCACACGGGCATATCGCGCATTCGAAACCTACGTAGGGCTACAGCAGGCCTACAAGATTGCGGTAACCAAACGAATACCGGCCGGCGCCGGATTGGGAGGCGGCAGCAGCAATGCCGCTCTGACGTTCCGGATGCTGAATAAAATGGAAAAGGCTGGTCTTTCAGACGAAGAGATCGTGGATCTCTGTCGCGACCTCGGGGCCGACATTCCCTTTTTTGTGATGGGCAAGACGGGCATTGGCAGCGGTCTGGGGGGCGATATTGAGCCGCTTGATATCCAGCCAAACGCATGGATTGTAACCGTCTACCCCGGTTTTGAAAGTTCTACCGCCGATGCCTATCGCTATTGCGAGCCGAACCCCGACACCAACGGTGAAGTAAAGTCAATTTTACTGAATGAGCCGCCGGATGAGTGGCGCTACCTTCTGCAAAACGATCTGGAAGGCCCCGTTGTGCAAAAACACCACCTTATCGGCGATATGAAAGATCAACTATACGATTTCGGAGCCGACTACGCCGCAATGACTGGAAGCGGTTCCAGCGTTTTCGGGCTCTTTGAACAGGATTTTGTTGCAATTAACGCCTACGAATCTTTTCATAAACTCGGATTTTCAGCCAATTTAACCCGCCCGGGCTTTTCGCCCGACTATGGTATTTACATTAAAGACAACTAAACTACCGCGTTGTAACACTGTTACAGCCTACAATGAGAGCGGGATGAGCACCCAACTCGATCAACTGACTAACAAACGATCCCTATGAGCAAGAAAAAAATAATCAATCCACGCAACGGTATGGACGTGGATTCATTCCGCGAAGATATTCAACAACACCTGCGCTACACGCTGGCAAAAGATCAATATTCATCAACCGAGTGGGATAACTACCGGAGCGTTGTACTTAGCGTCATGGACCGCTTGCACGACCGGTGGATTCAGACTCAGCAAGGTTATTACACGAGTGATTCCAAGCGGGTCTATTATTTATCGATGGAGTACCTGATTGGCCGACTGCTCGACAATATGCTGGTAAACCTTGGCTTGCAGGATGTGGCCGCAGAAGCGATGGCCGATGCCGGACTCGATTACGATAAGGTGCGCAATGCCGAATGGGACGCGGGCCTTGGAAATGGTGGCCTGGGCCGCCTTGCCGCCTGTTTTCTCGATTCCATGGCAACCATCGGCATTCCCGCTATGGGCTACGGCATTCGGTACGATTTCGGCATTTTCTATCAAAGTATCGAAGACGGCTATCAGATAGAAAAACCGGATCTCTGGCTTCGATACGGCAATCCCTGGGATGTGGTACGTCCCAAAATTCAATACAATGTGCCCTTTTACGGCCACTCCCGCTCGTATTATGATGATGACGGCCATGTGCGGTTTAAACTTGAAAATACGCACGATGTATTGGCCGTAGCGTACGATACGCCCATTCCGGGATTTAAAAATGAAGTGGTGAATAACCTGCGCCTCTGGAAAGCCTCCTCTTCGTCTTCCATCGATTTGAAAAGCTTTAATCAGGGCCAGTATATCGATGCCGTGCGCGATACCCAGCTAAATGAAAATATTTCGAGGGTACTCTATCCAAACGACAAGATGTTTGTGGGACAGGAATTGCGCCTGAAACAGGAATTTTTCCTGGTTGCGGCCTCCATGCAAGATATTTTGCGTCGCTTCCGTAAAACGAACGACGATTGGCGAAAACTGCCCGAAAAAGTGGCGATTCAATGTAACGACACCCACCCCAACCTGGCTATTCCGGAGCTGATGCGTGTACTGGTAGACGAGGAAAGCCTGCCGTGGGATACCGCCTGGGATATCACGCAAAATACCATTGCCTACACCAACCACACGCTGCTGCCGGAGGCACTCGAGAAATGGCCGGTATCGCTGATGCGCAGCCTGCTGCCGCGGCACCTGCAGATTATTTATGAGATCAACCGACGGTTTTTACAGGATGTACAAGCCAATGTGGGGGATGACAAAGGGAAAATCGGCCGGGTTTCGATTGTGGGCGATGGCGAAGATCCCGTGGTACACATGGCACATCTGGGCATTGTCGGTTCGCACAAGGTAAACGGTGTGGCAGCGCTGCACAGCGACCTGTTGAAGAAAACCCTCTTCCGTGATTTTTATGAACTGTATCCCGAGAAGTTTACCAACAAGACGAACGGCATTACCCCAAGACGATGGTTGCGGCAGTGCAACCGCGAGCTGGCCGACCTGATTACCGATACCATCGGTGAGGGCTGGGTAACCGATCTTGACAAGCTGAAAAAGCTGGAGCCCTACACCGATGACAAAAAGTTCATGGCCTCGTTTGTGAAAATCAAACAGAACAACAAAAAGCGGATGGCCGATTACATCGAAGCGAAGCGCGGGATTAAGCTAAACCCGAAATCGATGTTTGATATTCAGATCAAACGAATACACGAATACAAGCGTCAGTTGATGTTTACACTGTATGCCATCACGCAATACAACCGCATCAAGGCAAACCCTGAGGCAGATGTGGTACCGCGTACGATTCTGGTGGCCGGTAAAGCGGCACCCGGCTACACCATGGCCAAGCTGTTCATCAAACTGATGAACGATGTGGGTGAAAAAATCAACAACGACCCTGATGTGGGCGATAAACTCAAATTTCTTTTCCTGGAGAATTACAGTGTAACCCTGGCCGAGAAGATGATTCCATCGGCGGAGCTCTCTGAGCAGATTTCCACCGCGGGCTTTGAGGCTTCCGGTACCGGCAATATGAAATTTGCCCTGAACGGCGCGCTGACCATCGGCACGCTGGATGGTGCTAACGTGGAAATTCAGGAAGAAGTGGGCGAGGAAAACATCTTCATATTTGGCAACACAGTAGATGATGTAGACCGCCTGAGGCACGAAGGATACAACCCGTGGGACTACTACAACGCAAACGATGAGCTGAAGAAGGCAATCGATCAAATCAAAGATGGCTTCTTCAATGAGGATGCCGGCCTGTTTCAGCCCATTATCGACTCACTGCTGCACAAAGGCGATTACTTTTTGGTACTCTCCGATTACGAAGAGTACGTACAAACGCAGGAGAAGATCGATGAGCTCTACAAAGATCAGAAGGAGTGGAACCGAAAAGCACTGCTTAATACGGCGCGGGTAGGTAAGTTCTCCTCCGACCGAACCATTCGCGACTACGCCGAGGAAATTTGGGGCGTATTGTAGCAACTGTTTGTGGAATAACCGGGCATTAAACGAGCGGTAGCACCTGCCCGGCGAAACACCTATTTTTGGCAAACCATTACTCTGATACCCTGCTATGGAATACACCGAACTACTGAGCGCGATTCAGGATTTTCTGAACCTGAAACTGTTTGAACTACAGGACACGCCGGTCACCATCATGTCGATCACAATTTTTGTGATCTTCCTGACGGTATTCGGTATTGCCAGCGGTATTGTTCGACGATTTCTCAGAACCCGGTTTCTGACTCGTTTCGACATCGATTCGGGATTGAGATATACGCTGTCTCGCATTGCACAGTACATTATTGTGCTGCTTGGCGTGCTAATCTCTTTTCAGTTTGTGGGCATTGACCTGACCAGCCTGGCGGTTGTATTCGGCCTCCTCTCCGTGGGTATCGGTTTTGGCCTGCAGAACATCACCGCCAACTTTATCTCCGGTCTGATCATCATGTTCGAAAGGCCGATTTCGGTAGGAGATCGTGTGGATGTAGGAGGTGTTGAAGGAGATGTTACCGAAATAAATATCCGCTCCACCAAAATTCGAACACCGAACGATATTTCAATCATTGTTCCGAATTCCAAGTTTGTGGAGAACAATGTGGTGAACTATTCCCATGGAAATCCCACATTCCGGCTCGATATCGACGTGGGCGTATCCTACGGTTCCGATTTGGATACGGTTGTAAAAGCACTGGATGAGGTTGCCAAAGAACACGATAAGGTGTTAAAAAAACCGTCCCATCAGGTACATTTGGTAGAGTTTGGTGATTCCGCATGGGAGATGCAGCTTCGTACCTGGATTCCGGATGTGAAAAACCGCTATATGATTCGCAATGAGTTGCATCAGGCCATTGTACACAAATTCCGGGAGTATGGTGTAGAAATTCCATTTCCTCAGCGCGACTTGCATGTGCGCTCCAGTGTGGGAATACCGCTGCAAACGGAGCAGATAAGTGAGCCGGACGAAAACGAGCAGAAAGAAAAAAGCGGGTAGACGATCGCTTTCACATCACCTGCCCGCTCCCGGTAAAACGCACTGAATGTTTTAGCCTTGCAGCACTTCCTTGCCTTTATCTTCAGCTTTATTGATCGTTTTCTCCAATCGCTTCATGAGCCGCTTCACATCCTTCTCGTGGCCCATCTCTTTTAGTTTGAATAGTACAATGGCGAGTGCAAAAAACGTTTGTGGCCACAAGCCGATAAAAATGCCGGTTCGCTCGGCATGGGCGTTCTCAACTGCATCATCTCCTTTTTCGGTGTACCAGGCTGCTACGCTGGCGGCAATTGAGGTGAAACCGAGTCCTGCTGCGATGTATCCTAATTTGTCTAACATGATGATTGTTTATTGATGAATGTTTCCGTCTGTTATTTTCAACAAGGATGTAGGTGATTTCGTTTGACTCCTTATGGGATGTCCGGTGTCTTTGATTTGCGATTCATAGTTGGTATCATTCAACCATGATGTCAATGAACCATACCGGTTGTTTCGTTTTCTGCACCATGTGTTGTTGCAGAAGGACGGCCTTTCTGTATGGTTGTTGTCGTTGATTACCCTTTCATCATCGATTTTTATACAGCAGGCTCTCCTTTATCAGGCGAGCCTTTTTTGTTTCTTCTCCCTCCCATCTCATCACTATTCAACAAATCATTATGTCCGTCCAACCCACATCATTCTCACTGCCGTTAGCTGATCACCCTTCCATTTATGTACTACACGAAAATGAGGAGTGGCTCGTGCCGCTTCGGCAAGCATTCAACGATCTACACATTCCTTTTCAGGAGTGGTTTCTTCATGAAGGCCGTTTACCTCTTGATCAAGAGCCGCCGCAAGGGGTTTTTTATAACCGGATGAGCGCCTCCTCTCACACGCGAGGGCATCGTTACTCGGCAGAATTTACTGCGCCGGTTTTGGCCTGGCTTGAGGCGCATGGCCGGCGGGTAGTCAATGGGCGGCGGGCCCTGCAACTCGAAATCGGAAAAGCGGAACAGTATCTTCAGCTACAGGCACACGGAGTTCGGGTGCCACGAACAGTGGTTGTGTCGGGAAGAGAGCAGTTGCTGCAGGCAGCCCGCGAATTTGACGAGCGGCCGTTTATTGTGAAACCAAACCGTGGCGGCAGAGGGCTGGGTGTGCAGCTGTTTCACACCGTTGAAGAGTTATCTGATTCGGTGCCCGCCATCGATGAGCTCTCGTTGGATGGCCTGGCGTTGGTGCAGCAATACGTGAAACCTGCCCATGGCACGATAACCCGCCTCGAATTTATCGGGGGGCGTTTTTTCTACGCCGTACAGGTAGATGCCACCGATGGCTTTGAGCTCTGCCCGGCAGACAGCTGCACGGTTGATGACGCCTTTTGCCCCGCGCCCGGACAGAACAAGCCCAATAAATTTACCCTGGATGCCGGGTTTTCTGATCCCGATCTGATTCGCCGGCTGGAAGCATTCTTTGCCGATAACCATATTGAGGTCGGCGCTGCAGAATTTGTAGAAGCGCCCGATGGCGCACGCTATGTGTATGATGTGAATGTAAACACCAATTATAACCAACAGGCAGAGAAAGAAGCCGGAAATGACCGACGAGCGATGCACCGGCTGGCCTCATTTTTGAGAGATGAGCTGGA
>JBLRWS010000005.1:0-15017 GCA_047921075.1 Balneolaceae bacterium
GCTACGTTTCACCCGTGCTACGCTGTTCTTCGGATGTTTTCCGCGTTCGGGCGATGGAGCGGCTGAGGATAAAAACGGGGATGAGGCCCACCAGTACAATAGCCAGCGCCGCCCCGGATGATTCCGCCAGCCGTTCGTCGGATGCCAGGCGGTAAACCTGTACCGCCAGCGTATCGAAGTTGAAGGGGCGTACAATAATGGTGGCCGGCAACTCTTTGATTACATCCACAACCACCAGCATGATGGCGGCAAACAGGCTTCCCGACATCATCGGGATGTGAATGTTGCGCAGAATCTTTCCATATCCGTACCCCATGCCCCGCGCGGCTTCGTCCATGTTCGGGGTGATATTGCCCAGGCTCGCTTCCACCGTCTGAAACGCCACGGCCAGGAAGCGCACAACATAGGCAAAGATCAGCGCTGCGATGGTACCGCTGAGGAGGAGTCCGCTGGAGATCCCCACATGCTCGCGGAGCCACGCGTCGAGGGTGTTATCGAGCCAGCCGAACGGAATCAAAATGCCCACGGCAATAACGGAGCCGGGAATGGCGTACCCCATCGATCCGATACGTGTGGCTACCTTCGTGATCCACGAGGGGTTGAGCCGCACGCCGTACGCCATAATCAGCGCGACCAGCAGCGCGATGAGGCCGGCAATGACCGCCACCAGCACGGTGTTGAGTCCAAACTGAACAAAGCGGGCATCCACCGCCACATCAAAATTGGAAACCATCATTTCAAAAAGCACACCCACGGGAACCAGAAAACCGACTACCACCGGGATGGCGCAGAACAGTGTGCTGCCCCACGCTTTCCATCCGCTCAATTCGTATACATACAGACGCCGGAAACGGGCCGTATCTCCCGATTTACGCGACATTTTTTTGCGCGACCACCGCTCCAGCAGAATGAGCAGCAGAACAAAAGCCAGTAAAAAAGCAGAGAGCTGCGCGGCGGCTACCCGTTCACCCAGCCCGAACCAGGTGCGGTAGATACCGGTGGTAAACGTTTGGATGCCAAAATAATCGACGGTGCCGAAATCGTTCAGGGTCTCCATCAGCGCCAGTGCCATCCCCGCGGCGATGGATGGGCGCGCAAGGGGCAGGGCAATTTTGTAGAAGCTCTCCACCGGGGTTGCGCCCAGGCTGCGGCTCGCTTCCAGCAAGGAGGCCGACTGCTCTAAAAATGCGGCACGGGTAAGCAAGTACACATACGGGAAAAAGACGAACGACATCAAGAGCATGGCACCGCCCAGGCTGCGCACATTGGGGAACCAGTAATCGCCGTATTGCCAGCCCATTAGATCGCGCAGCATCTGCTGTACCGGCCCGGTAAACGCCAAAAAATCGGTATAGGTGTAGGCCATCAGATAGGCGGGAACAGCCATCGGTAAAATCAACAGCCACGGAAACCAGCGGCTGCCGGGAAACCGGCACATGGTAACCAGCCAGGCCGTTCCCACACCGAGGATGAAGACGCCGGTGCCGACTCCGATCATCAGCCAGAACGAATTTTTAACGTATTCGGGCAGAACAGTGGCGGCCAGATGATCCCACACATCTCCGCTGGATGCAAATAGATTCACCGCAACGGTAATGACCGGAATGGCAACCAAAAACGCGATGAGAAGGGTGGCGTACGTCCATGTACGGGAAAACGTTTTTCGCTTTTTTTGGCCGGGCCATCGCACCGGTAAGTCTTTGAACCGCTCCAGATTCTTAATCATAGGTCGGATATACCGCTGGTTTTAAGTCCAAACCGTTCGCGCAGCGCAAGGGTGGCCGCATGGTAGCCGCACATCCCGTGCACACCGCCGCCGGGAGGCGTAGAGGAAGAGCAGATGTAGAGCCCGGGAGATGCCGTGGCGTAGGGACGGATAAAGCTGTGAGGCCGCGTAAAAAGCTGGGTGATATCCTGCCGTCCGCCGTTGATATCGCCGCCGATATAGTTGGCATTGTAGGCGTGAAACTGGCCCGTGTGCATCGTTCGCCGCTCCATCACCACATCCTGAAAACCGGGCGCGTACCGCTCGATCTGCTGCTCAATGGCGCGGGTCATATCGGTGGTGGAACCGGGGGGCACGTGGCAGTATGCCCAAAGAGTGTGCCGGTTATCGGGCGTGCGCGATTCATCAAACAGGCTCTGCTGCGCAACCAGCACGTACGGTTTTTCGGGATGGACTCCCCGGTCCATCTCTGCTTCCGAGCGGGCAATCTCATCGAATGTGCCGCCGAGGTGAACGGTGCCGGCCCGCCGGCAATCGGCATCTTTCCAGGGCACCGGTTCACGCAATATATAGTCAATCTTGAACACGCCGTTTCCATATCGGTACGCCTCCAGCCGCTGGTTGTAAGCGTCGGGAAACCGGTGGCCGGCCATGGCCACAACTTGTTTGGGCGTTACATCAAACAGAATAGCGCGCGGTGAACCCAGCTCCCGGATGTCGGTTATGCGGCGATCGGTTTCAATCTCGCCACCGAGCGAGCGCAAAAGGGAGGCCATCGATTCTGCGATCTGCTGCGATCCGCCTTTCGGAAGGGGCCATCCCGCTGCGTGACCCGCCGTGCCCAGTACCAGCCCGATAGCTGTGGTAGCCAGGCTGTTGAGCGGTAAAATACTGTGTGCGGCAATTCCGGCAAAGAGTGCCTGCGCCTCTACGGTTTTAAACCGGTGGCGAAACAGCGTGGCGGGGAGCAGCGCTTTCATCCCAAACCGGGCAAGCTGAATCGGGTGGCGGGGAATCGACAGCGGGCCCAGAAAATCACGGGTGAGGCCGTCCCATTGCTCCACCAGAGGCTCCATCAGAGCCCGGTACGTTGACTGATCCGCACCCAGCCCGGCCGCCGTCTTCTGAACGGAGCGATGCATGGCCACAGCGGGGCGGTCGTCGAGCGGATGGGCGAGGGGAAGTTCCGGGTGAATCCACTCCAGGCCGTGCTCGTTCAGCGGCAATTGTTGCATAAAAGGCGAGGAGGCCGCCATCGGGTGAATGGCCGAGCAGATGTCGTGCAGTACATCCGGTTGCATCAACGCCTGTGTGCGCATGCCGCCGCCAATGGTGCCGGAGGCTTCCATCACCACCACCTGTACACCCTCCATGGCAAGGCGTATAGCCGCTGCAAGGCCATTGGGCCCCGACCCGATTACCACCGCATCGTATCTGTTCATTTTTTTTGGATTGATTGGCTCAAAGGTACGGAAACCATCAGGAAAGGGGAAAATGTTCGAATGCAGGTGAGGCTTTTTCTACAAAGTCCTATATTGCAGCAAATCACGATAAAAAAGAGATCTGATGACTACCATACCATGCGTTCTGTGCGAGAGTGGTGAAACCTCACCCATCCACACAGACACAACCCGAATGCAGCACACGAGAACCTATCATGAATGCAGCAACTGCAAGGTTATTTTTGTAGCACCTGACGAGCGGCTGCGTCCCACCGAAGAACGGGCGAGATACGATATGCACGAAAATGATCCGGATGACCCGAACTATCGCTCGTTTCTGAATCAACTGTTTGAGCCGGTGGCCCGGCGTATTCCTGAGCAGAGCAGCGGACTCGATTTTGGTTCCGGCCCCGGACCCACGCTGCATCGGATGTTTGAGGAGGCGGGCCATTCCATGGCCATTTACGATCCGTTCTACGCCGATGATCCATCGGTATTCGAAACAGAGTACGATTTTATCACCACCAGCGAAACGGCCGAACACCTCTACTATCCGATGGATGAGTTTGAACGGTTGTGGAAGTGCCTGAAACCGGGCGGCACTCTGGGTATAATGACCAGCCTGGCACCCGATACGGAAGACTTTGGCAGCTGGCATTACAAAAATGATGATACGCACGTGACCTTCTACCGTCCGGAAACGTTTGCGTTCATGGCGCGGCAGTGGGAGGCACCGCTGGAGGTGGTCTCCGACCGGGTGATACTGCTCGAAAAACTGGAGGTGGAGGAGCCGCAGCGGCGTTACTCGTTGTCGTTTACCTCCAGCATCTGAAACTCGAAAGAGGCACCGTCAAACAGCCCTTTGTCGCTCAGTTTCAGTGCCGGTATCACCAGCAGTGCCATAAATGAGATGGTCATGAAGGGTGAATTCAACGTGCTTCCGAGATCGAGAGCCCGTCGGGTCAGTGCCTTGTAGGCTCCGCCAACCTCATCGGCCGGCCGCGTGCTCATCAGTCCGCCTACCGGAAGCGCCAGCGTGTGAACACCGTCCCCATCGGCTACCGATATTCCGCCGCCCGACTCCATCAGGGCGTTCACGGCCCGGCAGATCGCTTCATCATCGCATCCCACCGCGATGATATTGTGTGAATCGTGCGCAACCGACGATGCGATGGCGCCGCTTTTCATCCCAAAATTGCGAATAAACGCCACCGCAGGCTCCGCCTTTTGATAGCGGTTTACGACCACCATCTTGAGAATGTCGTTTTCGGGATCAGCCTGTATCGCTCCGTTTTTGATTGGCAGGCGGTGGATCTCCTCGTTTGTGACCAGCTCTCCATCTTCTGCCACAATCACCCGAACCGCAGCACGTGGTGCATCGGGTGAAGAGGCCGGAATGGCAAATTGCTCGGGCGAAAGCGCATATCCCGAAAACTGATTGATAGGCTCTGTTTCCGTGACGCGAAACGACTCGTTTCCATCGGCATAGACGCACTCACCTTCAATCCAGGTCTCGTCCACCTCGAAGGATGTAAGATCGCGGACCACCACAAAATCGGCGGGATCTCCCGGCTGCAGCAGGCCCACGGGCAGCCCGTAATGCTCCACGGCGTGCACATTGCAGGCGCGAAGCACATCGTAGAGCGGATATCCTTTTGCCACGGCACGGGCAGCCAGTTGGTTGATGTGGCCCTCAAGCAGATCGTCGGGATGTTTATCATCCGAACAGAACATCACCATCTCCGGCCGCTCGCCCAGAATAGGGATGAGCGCCTCAAAGTTTTTAGCGGCGCTTCCTTCACGAATGGCAACCTTCATGCCTGCATCCGCTTTGTCGCGCGCCTCCTGCAGGGTGCTGCTCTCATGATCGGTGGTGATGCCTGCCTCTGCATAGCGGCGTGCATCACTGCCCGTCACGCCGGGAGCGTGTCCGTCAACCGGTTTTCCGCGTTCGAGCGCAGCATTGATTTTGGCCATCACCATCTCATCGCGCTGCAGTGCGCCCGGCCAGTTCATCATCTCGGCGAGGTAAAGTACATCATCCCGATCCAGCAGCTGCGCCACATCGTCAACGTCCAGCACGGCGCCGGATGTCTCAAACGGCGTGGCCGGCACACAGGAGGGGGCTCCAAAATAGAATTTGAGCGGTACGCGCGATCCGTTTTCAATCATAAACCGCACACCCTCCATCCCGCACACATTGGCAATCTCATGAGGATCGGAAACGGTGGCCACGGTGCCGTGGTGTACAGCCATGCGGGCAAATTCGGAAGGCACCAGCATCGAGCTTTCGATGTGAATGTGGGAATCCACAAAACCGGGCATGATAAATCGCCGGGGCACCTCGCCATCCACCTCTGTAACGGCATCGACCTCTCCGTTTTTAATCTGAATGGCTCCGTTAAACGTACGTCGGTTTACAGGGTCTACAATAATGCCTTTGATGGTGTGCATGATGATTGAGGGGTTCAAACTATATGTGGTTTTGGTGAATACAAAATGTTGATATGGGAGCCTTCGTTCGATATATTCCGCCATATTGCCCTATGATGTACGATCGAACATTTTTACATACCCTTATAGCGGCCCGAATGCCATTTGGCAGATACAAAGGGCGGCTGGTTCATACACTCCCGGTTCACTACCTGGAGTGGTTTCAGCGTACCGGTTTTCCGCCGGGAACGCTCGGGCAGCAGCTGGCCACGATGTACGAAATTAAGACCAACGGCCTCGATGCCATTCTGGAGCCCTTGCTGCGGACAGCGGGAAGCTACAAAGAGCGGAGACAAAAATGAACGCCGCCGGGCAGAAAATGGAATTTCCATGGTACGCCAAGTACACAGTGGTCTTGCTGGGTGTTATTTTAACGATTTATGCGGCCATTGAGGCGCGCGCCGTACTGCAGCCGCTGCTCTTCGCCTTCTTTTTATCGATTTTATTGTCACCCTCGTGCGGATGGTTCGAGCGGCGGGGACTCCCCAGGGTGATCTCTACACTGCTTGGCATCATCATCGGGCTGCTGGTACTGTCGGGCCTGGTCTTTTTCTTCTACACGCAGCTGTTGGCCTTTGCCGATGATGTGTACCTGTTTCGGGAGCGATGGGAAAGCATCACAGAGAGTATTCGCGACTTTTTGAGTTCGTATGTCGGGTTTGCCAGCACCATCGATTTTGATGAGCTCACCAAATCACTTCTCGAATTTTTCGGCTCCAACACCGGGGCCTTTTTAAGCCAGGTGGCCGGCGTGGCGTCAACTTTTACGGCCATTGTACTGGTTCCGGTATTTATGTTTTTACTGCTCAATTTCCGGGAGTTTTTGAAAGAGTTTGTGTTTCGCCTGTTTGGCCGTGGCGACGACCAGGAAGTTGAAAAGGTGCGCCGCATTCTGAACAAAGTTAAGAAAGTGGTTCAAGGCTATATCACCGGCGTATTGATGGTGATTGTGATACTGGCCATACTGAACACCACGCTGTTGGTGATACTGGACGTAAAACACGCGGTCTTTTTCGGTGTGTTTGCCGCTGTGCTGAACGTGATTCCATTTATTGGGCCGCTCATAGGCTCTGTTTTGCCCATTATCTACTCACTCATTACCACCGACTCCCTGCTGATTCCATTGCTGGTTCTGCTCGGGTTTTATGTGATCCAACTTTTTGAAAGCAATCTCTTTACACCGGTTATTGTGGGGAGCCAGGTCAGCATAAACGCATTTGTGGCACTGCTGCTCATTTTTATCGGTGCGCAGATTTGGGGGCTGGTTGGCATGATTTTGATTATTCCGGTCGGGGCTATCCTGAAGGTTATTTTTGACGAGGTAGAATCGCTGAAACCGTATGGCTATGTGATGGGGCGCGCACCCGCGGTTGTGAAAGAGAAAGGCCCGTTCGCAGTACGTATCAGCAATTTTGCCGAACGAGTTCGCTTCTCCATTCCGGGATTGGGCCGCTCAGCGGGTTCGCCGAAAGAGCCGGGCGAAGATGAGGAGCGTTCAGAAGGGGAGAAGGGATAGGATGTAAGCCCGTGTCTATGGTGTAAGTGGCGGAATCTGCCCTCTGATTTCACCCATTTGATGCCGGTTGGTACTGATGTTGAGGTAGAGCCGCCCTTCCTTCAGCGCATTACGCAGCGCTTCATTCAAGGCAAATCGATTCTTCTCTGCCGAAAACGTGCCGTTTTTACGCTCTTCATCAATGGTATCTATCGAGAGGCGAAAAATGGGGTTGCCGCGGTCGCCGCGTGCACCGAACTGAACGTGAGCCGAGGTGTAATAACCACGCAGGTCGCTAAACTCGCCTTCTACAAACAGCGAATCGGATGTGGCGGTCACGGTAAAGGTTCCAAATCCGGCCGAGCGAACCGCAGGCACCTGCTCTTGCCCGGTCAGTGCTACCTGTGCCGAAATCTGCGCATGCGCAGGCAGCGCAGCCGCTGTCAGCAAGGCGGCGGTAAGGAGTAGTGACCGTATGAATGGTAAGGTTGTCATCACGGTGATTTCCGGTTTAGAAATGGATGGCTATAGTCTATTAACCAACATCTGTCGTTTAGGTTTCGTTGCTTATCCGCGTTTTTTAAGATCATAGAGATCGGTACGCCGATCTTTTAAAATACGAACGCTTCCTTTCTCATGCAGCTCAGTGAGCAGCTCAAGGTCCACATCCACAATCAGCATCATCTCCGTGTTCGGGGTGGCCTCGGTGCGGATGCCGTTGGTGGGAAAGGGAAAATCGCACGGCGTAAACACAACCGATTGCCCATACTGGATATCCATATTGTGCACTTTGGGCAGGTTGCCCACGCTGCCGGCTACAGCAACGTAACACTCATTTTCGATGGCACGGGCAGCGGCGCAGCTCCTCACGCGGGAGTATCCGTTCTGTGTATCGGTCATAAATGGTACAAACAGTATATCCATGCCCTCCAATGCTAAAAGACGGCTTAGTTCTGGAAATTCTACATCGTAACAGATCAAAATTCCGATCCGTCCGGCATCGGTATCAAAGGTTTGAATGCGGCTGCCGCCACTCATTCCCCACGCTTTTACCTCGTCGGGGGTTACGTGAATTTTTTCATACTTCTCAATCTCCCCATTACGCTTACACAGGTGACCCACGTTGAAGAGCCCGCCGTCTTCACGCACTTCGGGCATACTGCCGGTAATGATGTTAATATTGTACGATACGGCAAATTCGCTGAATACATCACGAAGCCGATCGGTCTGCCTGGCCAGTTCGCGGATCGCTTCCGATTCGCTCATGTGGTTGAAATCGGCCATCAGCGGAGCGTTCACATATTCGGGAAACAGCAAAAAATCGGCTTCATAGCCCGACACGGCATCCACAAAGTACTCGATCTGCTCCACCATCTCATCAAACGTACCGTAAGGGCGCATCTGCCACTGCACCAGGCCCATTCGTACATCCGTTTTGGACAGCCGCGGTGACGTTGTCGGCTTTTGATAATAAATATTGGTCCACTCCATCAAAACGGCATGCTCGTTGGAGGCGTTGTCGTCGGGAAGGTAATTTCGTACCACCCGCTTTACAGTAAAATCGTTGGCCATCTGAAAGTTTAGCACCGGATCGTGAAGTTCCTGTCCCTTTACTTTGTTCAGATACTCGCGAGGTGAGAGGGTATCAGAATGATCACCGTACCCCGGCATGCGTCCGCCAAATACAATGCTCTTCAGGTTCTTCTCTTCGCACACCTCCTTGCGATAGTCGTAGAGACGCCGGCCCAGCCGCAGTCCGCGAAAATCGGGGTGCACCATCAAATCGATTCCGTAGAGTGTATCGCCTTCATCGCTGTGTGTGCGGAAGGTGTCGTTATCGGTTATTTCGGCATAGGTGTGCACATCATCAAAACGGTTGTAGTGAATGATGATAGAGAGCGCCGCAGCCACCATTTTGCCATCGGCACGGATCACAACCTGCCCCTCCGGAAACCGGCTAAGTAACGCTTCTACCTGTTTCTTTTCCCACGCTGCATTTTCAACATTGGGGTAGCAGATCTCCATCAATTCTCGTAATTCCGGGTAATCTTCTATTTTTAGATATTCTAAATCAATCTTGTTAGTCATTGTCTTGCAATAAAATAAATATTTTTTATGTGGGAGCCCGCTTTGATGGAGAAGGCGGGAGTAATATACACCGAAGTTTGCTACTTACGGAATCGGGAATCATCGATTTTGAATGGACCGGGTGGTGGAATCGTTCTTTGGGTTGATCGTTTGTTTACCGATTTTTATTCATCAAACCATACTCAATCGATGCTCTATGAAACCGTTTTATCAACTTATTGCCATCTTTGTCATCTTCATCACGGTATCGGCCTGCAGCATGCCGCGGGGCCCGGTACCGCTTTCGGGCGAGGTGCCGGAGGCCGAAGGGTGGGCGCTGGAAACTGTGGCGGAGGGACTTCAGCATCCCTGGGCACTTCAGTGGCTGCCCGACGGAGAGATGTTGATTACGGAACGATCGGGGCAACTGTTGATTGTAAACCCCGAAACCGGAGAGCGCACGTCGTTGAATGGCCTGCCGGATGTTTATGCCAGCGGACAGGGCGGGTTGATGGATGTGGCGCTTCACCCCGGGTTTGAGCAAAACGGCTGGGTCTATCTCACCTACTCCACCGGCCATAAAGATGCCAACCGTACCACGCTGGGGCGGGGTGTGCTGAATCGGGATACCCAAGCTCTGGATGAGTTTGAAGAGCTCTTTCGGGTGGATGAAGACAAAACGGGCGATCAGCATTTTGGCTCACGAATTCTCTGGCTGCCCGATCAAACACTGCTTCTGACACTGGCCGATGGCGGTAATTACATCCGCTTTCGGGGGCGATGGATTCGCGAACAGGCGCAAAACCCGACCACGCATCTGGGGTCTGTGCTGCATCTTACCGAAGAGGGCAGAGCCGCTACCGACGGACATATTTCGGAGCTTGAGTTCGCACTGCCCGAAATCTATACCTACGGCCATCGCAATGTTCAGGGCATTGCCCGCGATCCTGAATCGGGACGCATCTGGGCCAACGAACACGGCTCACGCGGCGGTGATGAGCTAAATCTGTTGATTCCGGGAGCGAATTACGGCTGGCCGGTGGCTACCTACAGCCGGGAGTATCACTATCCGCGAATATCCCCAAACACCACCGTGCGCGGGATGGAAGATCCCCGGGTCGTGTGGACACCCGCGCAGGCGCCAAGCGGACTTCTGTTTTACACCGGTGATCTTTTCCCGGAATGGCACGGCGATCTGTTTAGTGGCGGGTTGCGGGGGCAGCAGGTGCGCCGCATTATACTGGAGGGAGATGAAGTAGTCGGAGAGGAATCGATCCCCGTTGGCGAACGCGTTCGTGATGTGCGCCAGGGACCCGAGGGAGCTATTTATCTGCTTACGGATGAGGAGAACGGCCGGGTTCTGCGCCTGGTGCCGGATGAGACGCCCTGATTTTACGTTTCAGGCACGATTTTTTACCAACCTTAAAATGGAGTCTCCATCAATTTCTGTACTTTTACAGGTAGCATTCGATCGATATACAACAGACACGGGTTGATATGAAAAAATGGTTGCTTTTCGTTCTGCTGGCGGTTTCTGCGTTCGTTCTGTACTGGGGCACAACGGCTTACACTTCGGGCGAGGGAGCGATACCGCCATTGCACACCGAACCGGTACATACGGGGGATGTGCTTCAGCGCGTGGTTGCGTTCGGCACACTTCAGCCGGTTCAAAAAGTAACGGTTGGCTCGCAGGTATCCGGTATTATTGAAGAGCTGTTTGCTGATTTTAATTCACCCGTTCGCAGGGGAGAGGTTATCGCACAGATTGATCCCTCCACATTTGCCGCCAACGTGCGCACCGCTGAAGCGGAACTGGAGTCAGCCGAGGCAAGCCTGGAACTGGCCCGAACCCGTTGGGAGCGTATGCAGCGCCTCAGGGAGCAGCAGTTTGTAGCGCTGTCGGAGGTGGAGGAGGCCGATGCCACACTTCGACAGGCCGAAGCGCAGGTACGGGTTCGGCGCCACGCGCTTGATCGCGCGCAGCTGGAGCTGGATCGCGCCACCATCTATTCGCCAACCGACGGCATCGTGATCTCCCGTAATGTAGATGTGGGGCAAACCGTAGCCGCAAGCCTAAGCGCGCCCGATCTGTTCGAAATTGCTGCCGATCTGCGCCGGATGCAGATTCACGCCCTCGTTTCGGAGGCCGATATCGGACGGGTCTCAAACGGGCAAAGTGTGCGGTTTCAGGTGGATGGATATCGCGAACGTACCTTCGTGGGCGAGGTGATACAGGTGCGCAATGCGCCGGTGATGGAAGACAATGTGGTGCATTACGAAACCATCATCAGTGTAAATAATGATGAACTTCTGCTTAAGCCGGGCATGTCGGCCGAGGTCAATATCATCACCGCTGAAAGCCACAACGTGGTAAAGGTACGGAACACCACACTCAGGGCGCGACTGCCGGATGCCATTCGTCCGACCGAACCGGAGGGCAGCGGTACCACCGTGTATCGATACCGAAACGGCCAGCTTGAGGCGATGAAGGTGCGCACCGGCATGAGCGATGGCGTCTACACCGTCATTCACGAGGGTGCTTCACCGGGCGATACACTGGCTGTTGGCCTGCGCCTGCTACGCGATGACGAATCCGATCGGCGAAGCCTCTTTTCCGGCAGTCAGGCAACCTTTTAACCTGTACAAGTTATGGCGGTCGTAGAATTGCGGGGAATTCGAAAAGTGTACGATACCGGCGCTGTTAAAGTGGAGGCGCTGAAGGGAATTGATCTGTCCATCAGCCGTGGGGAGTTTACCGCTGTGATGGGTTCCAGCGGCTCCGGAAAATCAACGTTGATGAATATTTTGGGCTGCCTCGATCAGCCGACCGACGGTGAGTATCTGCTTGATGGGGAGCCAGTGCGCGATCTTCGCAAAGAGGATCTGGCCACTGTTCGCAATCGAAAAATCGGGTTTGTATTTCAAAACTTTCATCTGCTTCCCCGCACCTCTGCACTGGAAAATGTGGAGCTGCCGCTTCTCTATCGCAGCGAGAACTACAGCTGGAAACAGATGGCAGAAATGGCCACAGAGGCACTGGAACGGGTAGGCCTGGGCGATCGGGTGAATCACACTCCCAATGAACTCTCCGGCGGCCAACAGCAGCGTGTAGCGATTGCCAGGGCGTTGGTCACCCGGCCCGAAATACTGCTGGCCGATGAGCCAACCGGCAATCTGGACAGCAAAACAAGCCTGGAACTGATAGACTTTCTGCAGCAATTGAATAGCGAGGGCATCACCATTATGATGGTGACTCACGAACCCGATATTGCACAGTTCACCAGCCGTATCGTTACCATGAAAGACGGCTCGATCCGCAGTGATCGGCCGATCGAGCCCAAAAAGGCCTCTGACGAGATAATCAGGCAGGCAGAAGATGGCGAATTTGATATCGAGACGGGGGTGGCGCTATGAAGTGGTCGGCTGTTCCCTATGTTGCCATCAAAGCCCTCTGGCGGAATTTATCGCGCTCGGTGCTTACGACACTGGGCATTGTGATCGGGGTGGCGGCGGTCATAACCATGGTGGGGCTTGGTCAGGGAGCCAGCTCGGAGGTGCAGGAGCAGGTAAACCGCTTAGGACAGAACGTGATTTTGGTTTTTCCCGGTTCGCGTCAACTCGGCGGGGTGAGCATCGGCGGCGGCAGTGCCAACACATTAACTACGGAAGACGCGTTGGCTATTCGCGATGAAATACCGGAAGTAATTGCTGCCAGCCCGGAGGTGCGTTCAACCCGTGTGGCTGTGTACGGCAATCGCAACTGGAGTACGCGTGTGTACGGGCAATCGGCCGATTATCTTCAGATCCGTCAATGGCCGCTGGAGAGCGGAGAAATGTTTACGGAAACCGACATTGAGCAGCGCTCGCTGGTGGCTGTGATCGGCCAAACCCTGGTGGAAGAGCTTTTTGAAGGGTCCGACCCGATCGGGGAGACGATTCGGGTGCGGGGCGTGCCGCTTCGGGTGATTGGCGTACTATCGACGAAGGGGATGTCATTGATGGGCTCGGTGCAGGATGATATTGTGATTGTGCCGTATACCACGGCTTTCCAGCGTATTTCGGGCCGATCGCACGCCATGGTGATCAATATACAAGTGTTTGATGAGCAGGCGATGGATATTGCCCGGCTCAAAATTGAAGATCTGCTGCGTGAGCGGCACGGGTTATCGCCCGCGCAAGAGAACGACTTTACCATTCAAACACAGGAAGAGGTTGCTCAGGCGGCTACCGAAACAAGCCGGGTGATGACCTGGCTGCTCGCCTCCATTGCCGGTATTTCCCTGTTTGTGGGCGGTATCGGCATTATGAATGTGATGCTCGTAAGCGTAACCGAACGCACCCGAGAGGTGGGATTACGCTTGGCAGTAGGAGCCAAAGGCCCCGACGTACTGCTGCAGTTTTTGATTGAATCGGTACTGCTCTGTCTGCTTGGCGGGCTTGGGGGCATTCTGTTGGGAATCGTCTCTACGGAACTCATCGCCAGCTATGCCGGGTGGCCGGCACTCTTCTCGACCGAAGCGATGATCCTGGCCGTTGGCGTATCGGCTGCAGTGGGAATCTTTTTCGGATTTTATCCGGCGTGGAAAGCATCCCGGCTCGATCCAATTGTTGCTCTGAGGCGAGAATAGTTCTCGCAGCAGTGGATGGATTGAGGGCGTTGCCCTTCGTTTTACCAACCACCTTGTCTTTGAATCGGGAACTCTGCACCGGCCGGGTGATCATCTTCACCTCTGCAGTCCGCTTCGGACGGATGCGCCTACGTAATCGCGCCGCGGCGGCTTTCGAACTGATGCCCATGCAGGGTGATCTGCTTCAGCGGCCAGAACAGCTTTTCCAGAAACGATCCCGGTTCGCTGAACGTGATGGCGACCTGTGCCAGCCGCCCCATCGATTTGGTTACCGTATGGGGATCGTCCAGGTCGATAAAAACCACTCGTTCCGATTGCTGAATGGCGCGAAGCAGATGCCGCTCTTGCGGCGTGGAGTAGCGTTCAACAGAGTAGGAAAAGCCGGTGTACACCCCGCCAAGGCTATCGCCATTTTCGAGGTAAAGATACGTTTCGGACGAGGAGAGTGCGGAAAACACATGGTCGATCCGTTCAACTGATGTGGTCTCTTTTTGAGAAATAACGGATGTGAGATCCACTGTTTTCAGGCTGCTTCCAAGCGATTTTTTAAGCCGATTGTAAAATCGTTTTTTAGCCTTGCGATGGCGGCCCAACAGCAACACGATGTAATGCGATCCCGCAACATTCTGCTGCTTGATCGATTCGGGAAAGGAGATGGCTTCAGAGTCGGTGTATCGAAGTGTTTTCATGGATGAAATAGGCTCTATGGTGATTCAATATCAAAGGTAGGCAGTAGGGGGGTGAATCGGAAACTGAATTCTGCGGCACGGTAAGTTGGCTGTTTTGTTTAACTGCGAGTGTTAGTATCTTTGCAGTCCGTTTTGCCCGGGTGGCGGAATTGGTAGACGCGCCGGATTCAAAATCCGGTGGCAGCGATGTCGTAAGGGTTCGAGTCCCTTCCCGGGTACAGATTGGTTGTGATAGTTTAGCTCTGAACGTAGCAACAATCGACTTTTTCGTAAGGTTCAAAAGGGACGAGAAGCCTGTCCCGAATGAGTTACGGTTTACCCCTGTCTTTGAAGGGAGTATCGGGAAGTCCCTTCCCGGGTACAGATTGGTTGTGATAGTTTAGCTCTGAACGTAGCAACAATCGACTTTTTCGTAAGGTTCAAAAGGGACGAGAAGCCTGTCCCGAATGAGTTACGGTTTACCCCTGTCTTTGAAGG
>JBLRWS010000005.1:15117-72949 GCA_047921075.1 Balneolaceae bacterium
ATCGGGAAGTCCCTTCCCGGGTACAGATTGGTTGTGATAGTGTAGCTCTGAACGTTGCAACAATCGACTTTTTCGTGTGGCCCAAAGGGACGAGAAGCCTGTCCCGAATGAGTTACGGTTTACCCCTGTCTTTGAAGGGAGTATCGGGAAGTCCCTTCCCGGGTACAGATTGGTTGTGATAGTGTAGCTCTGAACGTAGCAACAATCGATTTTTTCGTAAGGTTCAAAAGGGACGAGAAGCCTGTCCCGAATGGGTTACGGTTTGCCCCTGTCTTTGAAGAGAGTATCGGGAAGTCCCTTCCCGGGTACAGCATTGAAGTGTTTACATACCTCAAGTCATTGCCTATCAACAGCGTATCATGTTGCCCTTCTTCGATTGGTGGCACAATGGTGGCACAAACTTATGCCGCGCGCTGTAATTTGAGGGTGAAAAACGGGAGCTAAACCCACCGAGAGATCGTTAACCTCTGTTGAAAGTGCCGATTTCATACTTTCCCCCGTTTCGACTGTTGGCAGGTTAGCCGTACAATGTTCAGCAATGTTGATTTGAGGCCACCCCATCCACTCTTTACCATTCAGAACAGCGAAGAGTTCTGTTTTTACGGATCAAAAAAAGCGCATTCCAAAAGGGATGCGCTTTTTTTTATGCTCAACATTACCAATCAGGCAAGTACGCCTTTCAGCGTTTCGCCAATATCGGCAGGGCTATCAACAACGACAATACCCGCTTCGGAAAGCGCCTTTTTCTTGTCTTGTGCTGAACCTTGTCCGCCCGAAATAATGGCTCCGGCGTGTCCCATTCGTCGTCCCGGAGGCGCTGTGCTCCCCGCGATGAAGGCAACAACCGGCTTGGTGACATGCTCGGCGATGTAGGCCGCGGCTTCCTCTTCAGCAGCGCCGCCAATTTCTCCAATCAGTACAATCGACTCGGTGTCCGGATCGTCCTGAAACAGTTTCACCGCATCAAGGTGGGTGGTGCCAATGACCGGATCACCGCCAATACCGATGGCTGTACTCTGCCCGAGTCCCGCTTTGGTTAATTGATCTACAGCTTCATACGTAAGCGTTCCGGAACGGGAGATGAGTCCTACATTTCCGGGGGTAAAAATCGAACCGGGCATAATCCCGATTTTCGCTTCGCCGGGTGTGATCACACCGGGACAGTTCGGGCCAATGAGAGTGGCACCGTGCTTCTTTACAATCTCTTTGGCTATAATCATATCCGCTACCGGAATCCCTTCCGTAATGCAAATAATCACATCAATTCCGGCAAAAGCCGCTTCCGAAATGGCATCTGCAGCAAACGGCGGCGGCACAAAAATGACGGAGGTGTTGGCGCCTTCCTGCTGTACAGCATCTGCCACAGTATTAAATACGGGGCGATTGAGATGCTTTTGGCCTCCCTTGCCCGGTGTTACACCGCCAATGACGTTGGTTCCATATTCTATCATCTGTTCGGAGTGAAACGTACCCTCACTACCGGTAAAACCCTGTACAACAAGGCGTGTATCGTTGCCGACTAAAACACTCATGTATGGTATCTGTTTGGTTGTTAGAAATAGGTTGATTAAATCGCACTGAATATACCATCATTCCAAAGATTTGCCAAAGCGCTGGTTGGTTCAATACCGGTTTAACGAGCTGTTGTCAATAAAAAAACCCCGCTGCAGCGAACTGCAGACGGGGCCAACCAAAACAACGGAAAGGGAAAATCAGAGCGCTTTCTCAAGCTTCTCGTAATCGTATCCTTCCGCCTTGCTCATAGCTTGTGCAGCCAGTGTTAGCAGAATACCGTATACCACCTTCGAGCCTACATCAGCAATCGTGTAGGTCATGTGGCGGGCAACCACAGCGGTTTCACTCATGGCCGGTTCCAGCGAAAAGCTGAACAGGTAGGGCATGAGGTAGGCACCAGGGTAAAGCATCCAAGTGAAAAGGAAAAGCGTCCAAATGGAGCCAAGATATTTCTGAGCTTCAGCCGGTGCACCCTCTTTTCCTTCGTTAATCACACGCTTCATCAGAACAAGAATGTGAAAGAATGCGAGGGTGGAGATGGTACCCCAGATAAAGAAAAGGGTGGGATTGGTTACTTCGTAATATTGCCCCGCATATCCGGTAAGGATCATTACCGTTCCGGAAAACCAGAACTGATTCCGAACCGAGCTGAAATCGCTTTTGGTAAGTGTTACAACAAAAAGAATCTGAAAAAGCAGCATCGGTACATCAATCAGCCAGTTCAGATAACGATACCCATTATTGAACAGGTCACTCCCTTCTCCCAGAACATATCGGGCTGTATCTGTATCGTATACAAGTGCGCCGGTCCAGTTTTGCTGCTGAACATAGAGCAGCAAAAATGCAGATACCATAACCACACCCGAAAGTACCGACGAGATCCGGTATTTGGGTGCTACCGTTTTGATGGTGAGAACAAAATAGAGAAGTCCCGCTGCCATACACGCATACCCGAGCGTTAATACATGCGACGAGAGCTGATAGGCCATTTCAGTATACCCGGTAAATTCGGCGACGTAATTCTCAAACGTCGCGTTACCGAGCATGTCCATAATCGCTTCCATAGTAGTTGATTTAATTGAGGTTACAAGCTTAAAGCTCGACCTCGTAACGCTACCGTAAAATCAACCGTTCATTTATTTTAAAAATTTCTGAAAGTAATGAAAGAAGAGGTTTTTGGGAAGGATGTGACAGGTATACAATCTTCTATCAAATCCCGGATGTTGATCGTTCACATTTTCGTTACATTTAAACCCCGGTTTATCGTGTTGAACCGAAACCATTTAGTGTAACCTTTTGCCGTGCTTGGAGATCAGAAAAAAGAAGAAATTCGAGACGCTGCCGATATTGTGGAAGTGGTGGGAGACTACGTCCGCCTGAAGCGGTCGGGTAGCGGATTTACAGGCCTTTGTCCGTTCCATGACGAAAAAACACCCTCTTTTCATGTGAATCCGTCCATGGGGATTTACAAATGTTTTGGATGCGGGGAGAGCGGAGATGTCTACTCGTTTGTGATGGCGATGGAAGGTGTAAGCTTTCCGGAGGCGTTGCGCTCCCTGGCCGAACGGTACGGCATCTCGTTGCCGGAGTATGACCAGCCCCAGGATAGGGAAGAGCAGCACGAGCGTGAAGGCATCATGCACGCGCTGCGCTTTGCAGGCCTTTTCTTTTACCGCATGCTGAATGAGCTGGAGGAAGCGGAACCGGCAAGGGCCTATCTGGAAAAGCGGGGATATAAGCGTGATACCATTCGAACCTACGGACTGGGATATGCACCCGGTTCCGGGTCTGCACTGCTCAAAGCGGCGCAGCAGGAGGGGATAGAAGAGCAGTATCTGCTACAGGCCGATCTGGTAAAACCGAGCACCCGAGGCGACGGAACCTACGACACGTTCCGGGAACGGCTGATGTTTCCCATCTTTAACCCCTCCGGAAAAGTGATCGCTTTTGCCGGACGAATTTTAGATGACTCCAAAAAAACAGCCAAATATGTCAATTCGGCTCAAACATCGGTCTATAACAAGAGCGAGGTGGTGTACGGGGTAAACTTTGCGAAAAACGAGATTCGAAAGCGGGAAGAGGCCATTCTGGTGGAAGGGTATACCGATGTGATTACGATGCACAAACACGGTATCGAAAATGTAGTCGCTTCCAGCGGAACATCGCTCACCGAGGCCCAAATTCGTCTGTTGATGCGGTACGGCAAACGGCTGGTGATGATTTATGATGCCGATGATGCCGGCCAGACGGCTATGGACCGGGGTTTGAACATCGCCCTTTCGCAGGGAATGGATGTGCAGCTTCTTCAGCTGCCCGACCGGGAAGACCCCGATTCGTTTGTGAAACAGTTTGGGGCGGAGTCGTTTCTGGATTTAAAAAAAGAGAAGGCGCACGATTTTATCACCTATCTGATTCAGAAAGCGGAAGCGCAACAGAAAATGAACAATCCGGCCGAACGGGCCGAGCTGATCAACTCCATCCTGAAGCGGATTGCACTCATTCCGGACGAAATTCAGCGGCAGGTGTTTGTGCAGCACCTGCATCAGCTCACGCAGGCGTACCGCAAAGGGAGCGACCGTGAACTGTTCCAACAGCTCGAAAAGGAGGTGGCCGAACAGGCACGCAGCTCGCAGCGCCGCAGCCGGCGCGAACACGCGCAAACCCGGCGGGCCGAACCGCAAGAAGCCCCGCCGAGACACCCATCTCCACAGCCGGTTCATCGAAAAAAAATCCCCAATTACGAGAAGGAGGTCATCCGGCTGATGCTGCAATACGGCGAGCCGATGCGAAAATTTGTAGGGCACAACATTTCGGACGACCATTTTGAAAGTGAAGAGATGCGCCTTTTTTATCAGGATATCATACAACGCCATGTGGATGGGGAGGAGGTTTCGCCCGAGCATTACGCCCATCGCGAAAAACCGTTCCCCTCTCTGCTGGGTGATGTGCTGTTGGAACGGAATGCGCTGGATGAGTCCTCTAAAGCCGCCCGTAATAGCGATATTCGCAAAGACCGCAACCCTTACAAAACCGCCAAATCGTGTTTGAAGCCGCTGCGTAGAACGTTTTTGGAGCGCAAACGGCTCGATCTGTCCGGTCAGATCAAACAGGCAGACGGCGAAGAGAAAGAGAGGCTGAATAAATTGATGGTGAAGCTGCAACGGGAAATAACACGAATTCAAAAGCTGTCTGCTGATGAGCTGTTCGACGACCCGGAATTTCTCCAAAAGGGATCGTCCGGCCAACCCGGGGGCTTCTCTTACACCATGAAAGATAAATCGTAACCGATCGATGCAATCAGAAAAACAACGTGATCTGGATGTTGCCCTGAAGGCGGCCCGGAATGGGGTAGAGGTAATCAAATCCTTCGAAACCGTTGATTTGAACACCCGAAAAAAAGGACGGAACGATCTGATTACCGATGCGGATATTGCCACGGAAAAGGCGGTTCTGAAAACCATTTGCGACGTCTTCCCCGATGATGAGGTGTTGGCAGAGGAGTCTGCCTCGCACGAGTCCCTTTCTGCCCGCCGAACCTGGATTGTAGACCCGATTGACGGCACCACCAATTTTGCGCACCGCTTTCCCATCTACTGTGTATCGATTGCCCTCTGGGAAAACCGAAAGCCTCGCGTTGCGGTGGTGATTGAGGTGAACCGGGACGAAGAGTTTACCGCTGTTGCAGGAGAGGGAGCGTGGCTGAACGGCCAGCCTATTTCCGTAGCCGACACCGCGCACCATCGCGATGGATTTGTGGCTACCGGATTTCCCTATAACGACCTTTCACTGGTGGAGCCCTATTTGAAACTCTTTCGCATTCTGATGGAAGAGTTGCAGGGTTTGCGGCGCCCCGGTGCGGCGAGTTACGACCTCTGCTGCGTGGCCTGTGGACGCTTTGACGGATTTTACGAATACTCGCTCCATGCGTGGGATGTGGCCGCAGCCGCCTTGATTATTCAGGAAGCCGGTGGCGTGGTTACCGATTGGGAGGGAGGTGAGAACTGGCTGTTTGGCCAGCGTCTGGTAGCGGGTAACCGCACGATTCATCGCTATTTGCTCGATCAGATACAGGCGGTGATTCCGGCTGCACAGCGCAAGTCGCTTGAGCAGCAATCGTGATAATGAGAAGCGTGGGGATAGGGGTAAAACAGAGCCGGCTTTGAAGCTTCGGCTATGAATAAAAGATTCGCACCTTTCCCTGAAGAGGTGAAACCCGATGCATCGAAAATAAAAAAGGCGCATCTCGACAGAGACACGCCTTTTGGTTTGAGAACGAGTTGGGACTACTCGCTTTGTTCGGAGAACATCTCTTTATTGATGAGGAAAATAAACGGGATACCGAACAGCAGGTGGCGTACCAGCGAGCCAATAGCCATGTCCACACCCATATTTAGTCCTGCCACTCCGGCACCGAGCAGCGGAAACATGAAGAACCACACCAAGGCTACGGTTTCAGCCGCCATAAAGACAAACGGCCGTATCCAGGTTGGCCCAAAAAGCGATGGTGCAATTCCGGCATAAAGAATGGCCAGTAAAATACCGTTGCTATAGTGGCCAAATACCCCGTAGGCGAGGCCAAGGCCGGTTTGTTCACCCAGAAGGGCGGGGATGTCCCACCAGCCGGAGCCGGTTACGAGTCCAAAAAGATCGAAGATTATGGTACCGGCAATACCGGCAAGAATGGCGTTTTTCCAGTTGATTGTATGCATAGCAAGTCTCCGTTAAGCGGTTTTTGGTTGAAGTTCGGGAGCTTCCGGAAAATCGATCGGAATGTCCGTAATGTTGTGGAGGTAATTGGTGATGGTTTTTTCGCCCACATTGATAATGGTATCAATCAGGTTTTCTTTGGTATAGCCGGCATCAAAGAACGCCTTCAGTAGATCATCGCTGATCTTTCCTCGGTTTTCCGAGATGGCGCGTGCCAGTTGTGCAAGAGCGTTCAGCTTATCGTCGAAGGACGCCTTACCCTCACGCAATTCAAGGATTTCTTCCTCGCTAAAGCCGTTCATTTCGGCCAGTTTGGTATGGGCTGCCTGGCAATAGGTGCACCCGTTTACCTGACTGACAGCCAGATTCACCACCTCTTTTTCCCGGTTGTTGAGAGATGTTTTGCCATTGGCAAAACTCATATACCGGCCCAATCCGGCATCAGAATAGGCGTAGGTAGCATAAATGTTCGGGACAAAACCGAGTTTCGACTCAAGTTGATCGAAAATCTCTTTGTTTTGATCGGTCACGTCGTCGCGTGTCGGTACATCAAATGGTCTCATGGGTTGATTGATTTGGTTTCGTTTTCTGTTGCCATCAAACTAAACGATACCGCTCCATCAACCAATGGCAGATAGTCACCTTCTATTGTTAAAAGTTCCCGATATCAGGAAAGATGAGTCTCTTTAAAGGTGGTGGTGGTCATACCGGTCTCTTTCTTGAAGAGCTTGCTGAATTGAGCGGGATCGGTATAGCCAAGTTCCAGCCCAATCTCTTTTACAGCTTTATCGGTGTAGAGAAGCAGGCGTTTCGCCTCGGTAATCACCCGCTGATGAATAACCTCAAGAGGAGACTGATCGGCATTTTTGCTAAAGATATTGGCCACCGTCTTCGGCGATTTGTTGAGCATTTTGGCGTACTCCGACACACTCTTTACTTCTCTGAAATGTTCTTCTACAAGAAGATTAAATGATCGGATTAGGTCGATGTCTCCCTGTCGGTTATGATGGCCAAGAAGTTGTTCTTTGGCAATGCGGGTACAGAGTATAATGAACCGTTTTAACAGAATCCGAAGCATCTCTTCTTGGCTGTTATCGTTCACATCAAACTCTTCGGTAAGGTAGTGATACGCAGTGTTCAGCCGGTCGCGCAACTCTTCGTCCAGTTCCAGAATGGGTACATTTTTCGAACCGAAAAAAAGCAGTCCATTACACGAGACTTCACTGTCGTTGGTGTGAATACAGTAGAATTCACGGTTAAAAATGAGGGTTCGAAGCGGACATTCTTTCTTGTCAATTTGTACCTGATGCAGATAGGTTGCGCATACCAGTTGGTTCGGATTCAGGACCGTCTCTTCCAGGTCAATCTGTAGTTGAACAGGTTGTTCGGTATGGTTCCATAAAAAGAGGAGGTACTCGCCATCGTCCACAAAGTTGTTGCAAAAATGGTCCGCCACCAGAAAATGTGCGCCAATCGACCGGTTTTTGAATTCTTTGCGCATACCGCCGGCTTATCGCTTGGGTGATGTGGATAAAAAGAGGTCCAATGACGTAAGGGAAATCGGTTTTTGAGCGGCCAGGAATCCCTCGCCGTAGGCAAAACCCGCCCGATGGCCAAGCAAACGTGCCCGTGCACGCAGCGCTTCAAAAAACGCGATGCCCGAGACGTACGTTTCCGGCTCCCGCCCGGGGTCCGATACATTAAATTGCGACGAAAACGCCTTGATCGCCTCTTCTTTCAGGTCGATCGAATGGGTTATATCGAACACAAAATCGGGCTCGAACGGTGTATCCTGCATGTAGTGTAGGATGTGGTGCGGCCGATGCGGCTCTTGCGGTTTGCCATCGTCACCAATGGTCTCAATTTTGGCCAGTCCGGCATAGAAAATGGCATCTTTCAGCAGAGCAGCAGCGTGGCCGTGATCGGGATGGCGGTCGGCCGGTGCCGGCAGGATGCAGACATGCGGACGATAGTGACGTACTTTCTGGATGATCGGAAGATGGTGATCGCGTGTGTTCGTGAGCAGGGTGTCGGGTAATCCAAGATTATCGCGGGCCGTAAGCCCGAGAATCGCCGCTGCATCAGCCGCCTCTTTCATACGCAGTTCTGCGCTGCCGCGGGTTCCCATTTCACCCCGGGTCAAATCTACCACTACTACCGATTTTCCCTGCTGTACGGATGCGGCGAGAGTGCCGGCGCAGCCAAGTTCTGTATCGTCAGGGTGAGCGCCAAATGCGAGAATATCTGTCATCTTTCAAAAAATTTATGATTCCTGCAACGAATCGGTTCGTTCTACGTAATGCATGTTCACAATGATAACATTGGATAGCTCCGATGCCGATTGGATACCAATAGTCGCTGTTTGAGCCTAAAATAGAAAGAATCTCACCATATGCGTCAACTTTTTATCAGCATTTCCGAAGGGGTTAAAATTGCCTTCTCTGCCATATGGGCAAATAAAACCCGCGCTGCACTTACCACAACCTGCATCATGATTGGTATTGTGTCTGTGACGGCGATGAGTACGATTTCGGATGGATTGGACCGTTCGTTTGAAGATAGCATGGAGTCGCTGGGCCGGAATGTGGTCTACATCGAAAAGTGGCCGTGGGGCTTTGGCGGCGAGTATAAGTGGTGGGAGTATCGCAACCGGCGCGAGATGCAGGTAAGCTATGTAGAGGATCTTCGCAGGCTTGCACCGAGTGCCACCGCGGTATCGGCATCGGTGAGCCGCAGTACAAATGTCCGTTTTGGTGAGCGGATGATTGAGAGCACCCGGCTGGTGGGCGGAACAGAAGACTATTTTATGACCGCAGGCTTGAATATTGCCGACGGACGCCCATTTACAGATGCCGACGTTCAGCGGGCAGCCAACGTGGTGGTGCTCGGCAGCGGTGTTGCCGAGTCGCTCTTTGCGGATGCCGATCCGCTGCTCAAAGAAGTGCGCCTTGGCGGTCAGCGATTTTTGGTGATCGGTATTTTAGAGGCATCGGGTAATTTTCTGGGAATGGACAACGACAATCGAATGATTATCCCCATCTCCACCTACGGAACGATGTACGGCTTGCGCTTTGGGATAGAGCTGGCCGTGCAATTTGCCGATGATGAGGCCACGGTGGATGGAGAGTATGAAGTCATTGGGGCTATGCGGCAAATTCGTCAGCTCGATCCGCTGGATGATGAAGACTTTGCCATAAACAAGGCCGCGCTTTTCGAACAGGAGTTTTCGAATATGAAAACGATCATCCATATGATCGGCTACTTTCTTACCGGCCTGGCACTGCTGGTGGGAGGCATCGGGGTTATGAACATCATGTTTGTATCGGTAAAAGAGCGCACCAAAGAGATTGGCATCCGAAAAGCGGTTGGAGCCAAACAGTGGGAGATTCGGCTTCAATTTTTGATGGAGGCCATTGTTATCTGTTTATTAGGTGGTTTGATCGGCGTTTTACTCTCGGTCGGCATCACACTGCTGCTTAATCAGATTTTTGTGGCTCACATGGATTGGGTCACCGTACTTCACGCGCTCATCATCTGTTCCGGCGTGGGCATTTTGTTTGGGTTTCTTCCATCCAATAAGGCGTCGAAAGCCGATCCCATCGAATCTCTTAGATACGAATAACATGCAACTTTTTGAAGTATTCCGACAATCGATCGATTCCCTCAGGGCCAACAAGCTACGCTCGTCACTGACACTGCTGGCGATCGCCGTGGGCGTGTTTGCCATCGTCGGCGCCAATACGGCCGTTCGGGTACTCGATTCGTTTTTTAAAGATACACTCAGCCTCATGGGCGGCGATGTCATCACCGTCTCCAAATTCCCCCAGATTTCGATGGGGCCACTCGATTGGGATGCGCTCAGAAATCGCCAGAATATCACCGTGGAGCAGATGGAGCGGCTGGAAGATCTCACAGTTAGTGTGCAGGGAATCGGGCCAAACCGTACGTACAGGGTGTCGCGCATCTCCTATGGAGAGCTTGAAACCGAGCCGAATGTATCCATTACCGGAGGCAATGAACATTACCTGGCCAACAACGCCTACACGATAGAAGACGGACGCAACTTTTTGCCCGAAGAGCTCGATCGCGCTCGCCAGGTCGCCATCATCGGGGCCGATGTGGTGGAGATGCTGTTCCCGGTCGAAAACCCGATCGGTAAAACCATTCGGTATGAGGGGCGCCCGTATGTGGTGATCGGTACCACCGAAGCGAAAGGAAATGTATTCGGCAACACGCTCGACCGGTTTGTGTTGTTCCCCTACACCCATCTATCGATGATGTATGGGCGCAATCAGAATGTGAGTATTCAGGTGCGTGCCGGCTCGGTAGATAAAGTACAGACGGCCATTGATGAGTTGACCGGCTTTCTGCGTGTGATTCGAAAAGTGGATCCCGCCTTGGACAACGATTTTGAAATCTCGACCAACCAGACACTCGGTGCTGCCTTCGATCAGTTTACCGGGGTTCTCTACATCATCGGTTTTGTGGTGGGCGGTATTGTGCTGCTTGGTGCAGGCATCGGGGTTATGAATATCATGTTGGTTTCCGTTACCGAGCGTACCCGGGAAATTGGGATTCGTAAGGCCGTTGGTGCCACTCGCTCTTCCATTGTGTCTCAGTTTCTGGCCGAAACCATTTTCATATGTCAGATAGGGGGGATAATCGGCATTTTGGCCGGGGTTGGGCTGGGCAATCTTGCCGCTATCTATTTCGAAACGGCTATCGTCATTCCCTGGAGCTCCGTCATTATGGGCGTGGTGGGAATTACCATCATCGGCTTGGTGTTTGGGGTCTATCCCGCTATGAAAGCCGCCCGTCTCGATCCGATCGAAAGCCTGCGCTACGAATAAAAAAAGAGCCTTTACCGAAGCAAAGGCTCTTTCAAAACAGATGTTAAAAGACGTTGTTACTTACCGATTGGCGGCGTCGGCCCAATCCAGGTTCTTCTCGCCAATGTAAAGCGCACGCGGACGCACCAGCCGGTTGTTGGCGGCCTGCTCTAAGAAGTGAGCGGTCCAGCCAGATACGCGGCTCATGGCAAAAATACAGGTGTACAGATCGGGCTTGATGCCGATGGAGTAGTATACCGTGGCGGAGAAGAAGTCCACATTTGGATCGATGTCCTTCTCATCTTTCATGGTTTTAAGAATCGCTTCTGACCATTCGTAGAGCGTTTCGTGTCCGGTCTCTTCCGAGAGGCTCTTTGACATGCCACGCAATAGTCTGGCCCGCGGATCAAACGTCTTATACACGCGGTGGCCGAAGCCCATAATTTTCTCTTTGTTGGCCAGCTTTTGCTTGGTAAATGCAACGGGATCGGCATCATCACCTTGCTTGTCCAGTTCAAGCAGCATGTTCATCACCGCGGTATTGGCACCGCCATGCAGAGGGCCTTTCAAGGCGCCGATGGCACCGGTTACGGCCGAAAACATATCACTGTTGGTAGAACAGATGGCCCGGCAGGTAAAGGTTGAGGCGTTCATTCCGTGCTCGGCGTGCAGAATCAGACAGAGATCCATCGTTTTTTCCGCCTCTTTTCCGGGATGCTCTCCATTGAGCATGTACAGAAAGTTATACGCTGTGCTCTTTTCAGATAATGGAGCCACGATCTCTTTACCGCTGCGAACACGATCATATGCGGCAACAATCGTTGGCATCTGTGCGGTGAGTGTAATGGCGTGATCGGTTTCAGAGGCGTCCTCAGAAATAAAATCGGCAAGCATCGATGTGGCCGACCGCAGTACCGACATCGGTTCGGCGTCTTTGTTGGTAGACTGAATGTACTCTAAAACCGGCTGTGGCAGAGCGCGCTGCGACTGCATTTTTTTTGTCAGCTCATTCAGCTCCGATTGGGTTGGAAGCCGGTCGTTCCACAGCAAAAAACAAACGTCTTCGAAGGTAGCGTTCTCAGCCAGTGTGTCAATATTGTAACCGGCATAAATGAGTTCTCCTTTTTGGCCATCAATCGAACTTTTAGTGGTAGAAAATGCCACGATGCCTTCAAGGCCGCGGTTAATGTGGGGATAATCGTCAAGATTGATAGAGTCGAGATTGTGTTCAGCCATACTGTGAATTTGTTAGTTGTTTACATTTGCTTGCAGTCAGTCACCATTTGTTGAATGCCTGCCTATGGTACATGTTACTCAAGCCGTTTTCATAACATTTTGATGAATAATTCAGACTATAAATATACGAAAAATATACGCCATTGTAGAAGCGCTTTTCCCTGCTCAGAATGTAAATTTTCGTACAATAGACATAAACAGACAGTGTACTATCTGCCGGATGGTTACGAACGGCTCTTGGTTTTGGCTTCGTTCCAATACCCATCCATTTCGTCGAGATCGGCATCCTGCAACGTGCGGCCTTGCCCGGCCAGTCGCGATTCGATATGGCGAAATCGCTCCTCAAATTTGCGGTTGGCTCCGCGCATGGCGTCCTCGGCCTTGATATCGAGCAGGCGCCCGACGTTTACAAGGCTGAAGAGCAGATCGCCAAACTCATCCTTCATCTCTTGCGGGGATTGCTTTTCGATGGATTCTTTCCATTCCAGCAGCTCCTCGTCGAGCTTTTCCCACGCCAGTTTCCATTCGGCCCAGTCGAACCCCACATTGGCTGCCTTCTCTTGCATGCGCTGCCCGCGAATGAGTGCGGGAAGATGGGAGGGAAGGCCATCCAGAATAGAATCCCGTCCCTCTTTCTGCTTCAACTGTTCCCAGTTTTGAGCCACCTCCGTATCGTTTTTCACCTGCACATCATCAAAGACGTGCGGATGTCGGCGAATGAGCTTTTCCGAGATGCGATAAATTACATCCTCAATCGTAAAGGCATCGTTTTCCTCCGCCATACGCGTCTGAAAGACAATGTGGAGTAGCAGATCGCCCAGTTCACGCGAGAGGTCTTCAAAATCCCCACGGTCAATCGCGTCAACGGCCTCGTACGCTTCTTCAATCAGGTTGTCTTTGATACTGTGGTGTGTCTGTTTTCGATCCCAGGGGCACTCTTTCCGAAGGATCGCAATCAATTTTAAAAAATCATCAAACGAGGATGATGGTTTCATACAGAGTTTTTTTGGTTGCGGTAAAGAATATGTTTTTCTGCGGGTGGACTGCGACTACGTCTGTCGTTTTTTCTTCTCGGCTGCAGGAAAGAGGATGTTGTTTAGAATAAGCCGGTACCCGGGGCTGTTGGTGTGCAGGCTCAGGTCGGTGGGGGGATCGCCTACACGGTGGGTATAATCTTCCGGATCGTGCCCGCCAAAAAAGGTGAAGGTACCATTGCCGTAATTTCCGTGCAGGTATTTTACCTGGTCGCGGCCGGGCGATTCGGCCAATCTCACAACGTGACTTTTGATCGTGTTGGCCTTAAAGGCGGTGGTTTGGCCGTAAAAGCCGGGAATGCTGTTCACGTGATTTTGTGTGAGCATGGTGGGAACGGGATCCCATTTGGCCGAAAATTCAAAAAGGGTAAAAAAGTCGAGACTTTCACTGATTCGGTTGATGTTCACCTCAATGTCGATGGTATCGTGCTGATAAATAAAGGGGTCGGTAACCAGCTCAAAATCGGTAAATGCCAGAGTGTTGCTATAATCGATACGTTCATTCACGTTGGCACTCATCGGGTGGCCGTCAATCTCCTGTGGCACGATGTCGAGGCCAACAGCGGCCAGCGCCAGATCGAACGTGTTGGTTCCGGAACACATCGCAAACAGAAATCCGCCGTCTGCTATATAGTCGCGAATTTCGAGGACCACATCGCGTTTTAAATCACTCACTTTTTCGTATCCCAGCTCGCGCGCCGTTTCTACAAGCCGGTTCACCTGGCTGATGTACCACGGGGCATTGCGATACATGGCCCAGAATTTTCCAAACTGCCCGGTAAAATCTTCGTGATGGAGATGGAGCCAGTCGTAGTTGGCAAGCTCACCCGTTAGCACCTCTTTATCGTACACTTTATCGTAGGGTACTTCGGCATAGTCCAGCGCCAGGGTTACAGCGTCATCCCACGGCAGCGCCTGTGGCGGTGTGTATACCGCAATGGTCGGAACCGTTTCAAGATTGATTGCGGCCATGTTTACATTGGATTGCTCTACTTCCTGTACAATAGCCTGAGCCTGTGCTTCTGAGATAACCTCCAGGGAAACGTTGCGAACCCGGCTTTTCCGTACAATATCGCTGTTGTTGGTGGTGAGGAAACTTCCACCGCGATAGTTTAACAGCCACTGCCCGGTATTGCCATCGGCCAGATGGTTGAAAATGACGCCATACGCTTTCAGATGATTGGTCTGTGTGGCGTCCATCGGGATAAGTACACGCTGTTGCTGCGGCTGTTGACTAAAGCCCGTAATCAGAAGGAAGAGAATCAGAAGATTGAGTTTCTGCATCATGCGATTAAATGGTTGGAGCTTGCGATTGCTGTAATTTGGCACGCGAAAATTCGGCGTAAAACCCTTGTGGAAATTCGATCAATACATCCTCATAAAACTGTTCAATGAGCTCTGCAGAGGGAATATCGGGTGGGGTTTCATCGAAGTAGTGTGCCTCAATATCGTTCCAGTCGGTTAGCCTCAGCTGCTCAGCCAGCTGGGCTTTTTCCCACATCAGGCGTTCTTTAAGAGGGCTCTGGCTGGCGTTCTTCAGCCGATGCTCCACCAGGCCGTACAGGTAGGGTAGATGCGATTTCGGAAGCTCTTTGATAAGCTCAACCGTAAAAATGTCGGCAAACGGATGGAATCTCGATTCTACCACCGGTTTCAGGAGCGCCATCGCATCACCGTAGTGCCCGCGTTTCAGGTTGTAAATGGCGTCGCCAAGGGTGTGTAACACGTCTTTGTTCCCATCCACATGCTTGCCGGTGTTGATCCACAACTTGAGCTGAATGGCATCGTTTGCGTAGAGGGAGCTGTGCCGCCGTTCCAACGAGCGGAGCTGCACATCGGCAAATTCAAAATCACCCGCTATAAAATCGTTCAGACTTAAAAAGAACCGTACTTTATCGGAGAAGGCGCTTTCTTGTGATTGTCGGTCTGCCCGGCTAAACGCCTGCCGTGCCATCACATGGTCTCCATCAAACAGGGCCAGCCGGCCTTCGGCATAATAGGTGGTCGCCTCTTCGGGTCGCTGTTTCATTCGCTGCACCCACTGTTCGGCCATGTCGCGGTTTTTGAAATAATCGAGCGCCAGTTCTGTCTGCATCTCAAGAATGCGCGACTCCCGGTTTCCCAGACGCCCCTCGTTCAGCAGCCGGCTGTTTAGTTCGTAGGCTTCTGTAATGAGCGAGTCGCGCTGCGGTCCGGAGCCGAGACTGTTTTCCTGCAGATAACGAGCCCAGAGCAGGTTGGTTCGGGCAATTTCTTCCATAGCCCGCTGTTTTATGCTGCTGTTCGACTCTACATAGTATCCGTAGGCATCGCGGGCCAGCTCGAACTGGCGGGCCGATTGCAGGCGAGCTGCCAACGAATAGAGGGAGTAGTTAAGCATGCCGGTGCGCGATTCGTACTGCCGTGCAAATACGAACGCTCGCCGGAACTCTTCATTTTCCAGAAGAATCCAGCTCAGGAGCTGATATAGTTGTGCATAAGCGGGATGCTGGTAATCGAGTTCGAGCAGAAAATCTTCCAGCTCAAGGGCGGCAATCTCGTAAAGCTGCGGGTCGCGCATTCTTAAAAATTGTTGCTGCACCTGACTCATCTGATCGGGAGAAGCTTCTACAATTTCGTAAAACTGCCGTACGGCTTTCTCGAACAGCCCGGCCTGCATGTAGTTGCTGGCCAGTTCGGTTTTAAAAAGCTGCTGATCACCAAAACGCTCCCGGGCCTGTTCAAACACTTCAGCGGCTTCCAGATATTCGCGCCGGTCGCTCATGGAGCTGCCTACATTGTAAATGATCTGCATATTGGCCGCTTCTTGTTGCAGCACGGCGTGCCAAGTATCCAATGCTTGTTGGCGCTGCCCGTCCATGTGGTACAGCTCGGCCAGGCGGATGGAGTAAGCCGGCTGCGCCGGATAGGATGCGAGGTGATGCTCGCTCAATTCAATGGCGTCGGAGGTGCGCTCCAGCCGAACCATGGTCTCTGTGAGCCGGTCAAAGAAAACAAATGTTTGCGGATGTTGTTGGTAGAGAGATTCCAGAAGGGGAAGAGCTTCGTCAAATTTTTGTTGCTGCATCAACCGGTTGGCCAGCTGGTAGTCGCGGGCCTGGCCGTCGGCCTGCTGCGGCAGGGCAACGGAGCTGATAAAAAAGGCAAATAACAGATAAAGCGTCGATTTTTTCATAGAAACAGTCGATTCCAGCACTCGGGCATCCGGTTCTTGAGCTGTTGATAAAAAGCGTGCAGGGGAAATCCCACCACAGTATAATAGTCACCTTCAATTTTCTGAACAAACAGAGATCCGCCGTCGTCCTGAATGCCGTAGGCGCCCGCTTTGTCCAGAGGAGAGCCGCCGGCTACGTAGTGATCAATTTCCTGTTCGCTTAACGAGGCAAAGGTTACATTTGTTTTCTCGTAAAACTGAAATGACTCTTTCACACCGGCATCCGCATCCGTAAGCACACACTGCACACCGGTGTAGACGGAGTGGGTGCGGCCGCTGAGCAAACCCAACATCTCTTTGGCTTCCGCTGCGTCTTTCGGTTTGCCGAGAATTTGACCGTCCAGAACCACAAGGGTATCGGCCGATACAACCAGGGCATGGGGGTGGCGTGCGGCAATTTCATCACCTTTTATGCGGGCCAGGTAAACAGCCACCTCATCGGGAGAGTAATGTTCCGGATAGCTCTCCTCTACGGTGGGGCGGTCGATGTTGAAGGACAATCCCAGACCCCGGAAAAGATGGTGTCGGCGGGCGCTGCCCGTAGCCAGTATTAGTTTTTGCATCACGTTAATCGGGCGTTTCGTACATTATTTTTTTACGTTACCTTCCAAAGGTATCAATCACAGTTCATAAAAATGGGTAAAATGTCAGCTCGAAAACGAAAAAAACGAGACGCCTCCAAACCGATGGTATTCTCTGCAGAGAATTACAAAATGATCGGCCTTGGCGTTCTGTTAATCATTATTGGATTTACTGTAATGCGGCTTGAAAACGAGGTGTATGGCATTCTATCCCTGTACATCACACCGCCCATTATTCTTGCGGGCTACGCCATTGTGCTTTTTGCCATTCTGCGTAAGCCATCCGGTGGGGATGAATCCACACAACAGGGCAGCGCCGGCCCTGCTTCAAGCCGTTCCTGATGTGAGTCGTCTCATTTCATACCTGTTTATAGGAGTCGTCATTTTTCTTTTTGTAATGGAAGGCCGGCAGGCCGATCATATCCAGATTATCATCGGTGCCTTGTTGGCAACGCTTGCCGCCTACACATCTTTTTTTCTTGCCGTTGTCTCTCTGGACGCAATTTTGGCGATCTCGGTATTTGGGACGATCGTGTTTGGATTTGGCGGGTGGATTTTCACCTTTGCGGTTCTCGCCTTTTTCATCAGCAGCAGCGCCTTCTCGCTGTTGAACCGGCAGTATAGTCGCACCCACGAACAGCGGATACCGGAACGGCGCCAGGAGGCCGGCGAGCGACGGTCGGGGTTGCAGGTGTGGGCCAATGGTTTCTGGATCGCGGTGTTTCTAACCGGCTGGTTTCTGTTTGATGCACCATTCTGGTTGGTAGCCGCGTTCGGTGCACTGGCTACGGCCGCCTCCGACACATGGGCCACGGAATGGGGAACCTACCGTCCGGGAAAAACGGTGGATGTGGTCTCATTCAAACTGACGAAACCGGGAACCGATGGGGGCGTCAGTGTTAAAGGAACGATCGCTGCACTGGCCGGGGCCGCCATGGTTGCCCTGTTTATGGCGTGGTGGGCATCACCACTGCACGCACAAACAGCGGCACTGATTGTATTTTTGTCCGGAATTTTGGGTTGCCTCGCGGATTCCTATATTGGAGCCCTTTTAAGACACAAAAACATGGGTAGGGAAATGGTGGTTTATAGCACCGGTATCTCTGCCCGAACAAACAGCGTAACCAATTGGCTGGCCACCGGTTTTGGAGGGTTGGCAGCCATGGTTCTTAACTTTTTATTTGGCGTATGAAGTGGTATAAAAAATTGCACTGGCAAATTATTATCGGGATGATTCTTGGCCTGCTTTGGGGGCTTCTCTCAAGCATGATTGGGTTCAATGAATTCACAACCAATTACATACGCCCGTTTGGTACCATCTTTATCGATCTGCTCAAACTAATTGCCGTTCCGCTGGTTCTGGCTTCTCTGGTGGTTGGCATTTCCAGCCTGAATGATACCGCCAAGCTCTCTCGGATGGGCCTTAAAACGGTGGCCATTTATATGGTAACTACCGTGTTTGCCATTACGATCGGCCTCTCGGTGGTAAACATTATGCAACCCGGTAAAACCCTGCCCGAAGAGACGCGGATGACGCTCATTGAAAGCTACAGCGAAAACGTGGAAGGACGTGATGCAGCTGCCGAACAACTTCGCGAGCAGAGCCCGCTTCAGTTCTTTGTGGATATTGTGCCCGAAAACTTCTTCCAGGCGGCCTCCGAAAATTCGAACATGCTGCAAGTGGTTTTTATTGCCATTTTGCTGGGCATTGGCCTCATCAACATACCGATACAGAAGGGGAGGGTTCTGATCAACGTGTTCGAGTCGCTCAATGATGTGATCATCAAAATTGTAGATCTGATCATGAAAACAGCGCCCTACGGTGTGTTTGCGCTAATGGCCGCGGTGATTGTTGATCTTACCGGTGATGACCTTGGTCAGGCGATGGTGCTGCTACAGGCGCTGGCGTGGTACTGTGTGGCGGTTGTGATCGGGTTGATTCTGCACGTATTCATTGTCTACTCATCGCTGTTTAAGATGTTCAGCCAGATGAAGCTGCGCGATTTTTTTAAAGCGATTCAGCCGGCTATTCTGTTGGGGTTCAGCACCAGTTCCAGCATGGCTACCTTGCCGGTAACCATGGAGCGGGTCGAAAAAAACCTTGGTGTGGATGAAGAGGTATCGAGTTTTGTACTGCCGGTGGGGGCCACCATCAACATGGATGGAACCAGTCTCTATCAGGCCATTGCAGCGGTTTTTATAGCGCAGGCACTGGGGATGGACCTTACCATACTGCAGCAACTTACCATTGTTCTTACAGCAACGGCCGCGTCTATCGGGGCTGCGGGTGTACCGGGTGCGGGGATTATTATGCTTGTTATCGTGTTACAGGCGGTGAATGTGCCGGTTGAGGGTATCGCTCTGATTTTGGGTGTAGACCGGATACTGGATATGGCACGAACAGCAGTGAACGTAACAGGCGACGCTGCTGTTTCGGTAGCTGTCGCTTACACAGAAGGCAAGCTGGGCGATCTTCATTTTGATGATGAGTAAACGCCTCAAGCCTCACGGCTATAAAGAAATTCCCCCTGTATATGATTGTTGCACTCCTGATCGGGTTAGGCACATTGCTGTCTGCACCCGACGATTCGACCTTAAAGAACATCTCCTACCATTCCTTTGATGAAAAACTGGAAAGTAGCATTAACGCTATCTATCGTGCCGATTTCGAGCATGCCCATCAACTTTTTGGCGAGCTGAAAGAGGCCGCTCCGGAGGATCCGCGCCCCCATTTTTTTGAAGCACTGATTCCATTCTGGGAGTTTTTTCTGGTTGAAGAGAGGCCGGAACTGGCGGCTGATTTTCTGCAAAAAACCGATCGAGCAGCGGCTCTCGGCGAGCGGAAGCTGAATCAATCGCCGGGCGACACGACGACAGTGCTGCTGTTGAGTGGTGTACACGGCTACAGGAGTTTGGTGGCGGCACGCCAAAGCAACTACCGGGTGGCCATTAGCAGCGGTATTACCGGGTTTAACTATACGCGCAAACTTCTTTCGCTCGACTCTGGCCGGCCCGATGCACAAATTGGTCGCGGTATGTTTAACTACATGGCCGGAAGCGTACCCCGCGAATTGCGCTGGCTCACCAACTCCTTCGGTGTGCGGGGCGACATCGAAACAGCATTTAAATTACTTGAGGAGACAGCAAACAGCGATGATATCGTCAGTAACGATGCGCTGATGATGCTCATGGTACTTAAGGAAAAGGAGGGAGACCTTGAAGAAGCCTATCACTACGCCTATCGGCTCTGCGAACGTTTTCCCGACAATGTGATATTTCTGTTCAAAAAAGCGTCTATCGCTGAAAAGTTGGGACGTAATGATGCCGCAAAAAGCTATTATCAGCGCATTGTAGATATACAAAACCGCTATTTGGCTGATTTAAATGAGCTTGCATCCGAGAGATTAAAATTGATCTGAACGGTAAATTTTACAGGCATTTTTGTTCAGATTTTACGTACTTGAGGGAAAGGTGTGAATGAATAGGTGCCTATGGGAAAATCGCTACACCTACTACTATTTATTCTTGTTCTCACGATGATGCCCCTCCGGGTTCATGCGCAAATCATTATTTTGCATGATTATCAGCTGGTGGAGGTTGTATTCACAGATTCTGAAAAAAGGTCTACACCGAATTTGCGCACACTGTCTGTGGATGATCTCTTCTTTTTACCTTCTCATCAGCAAGAATCCACCGAGCAGATTGCTGTAAATACCGGTTCCGGGCTTGCTGTGGCTGCACGGGCCAGCCGCGAAAATGAGTTCGTACACTCAGCTTTTCGGATAGAGAATGGCACAGAGCGCCCTTTCGGTACCCTTACCTTTGCGTTTGATCTTGTGTACCGATACCAAGACGGTTCTGAGCCCGGTAATCTCTATTTCGAATATCGAACCCAAAATGGCCGCTGGAAGTCTGTTGAAAGTGCGGCACTGCGTACAGCTCGGGTCGCCCCCGATCCCGGCGAGTGGAACTACATCTCTACACAGTTTACGCTCAGCGATATTTTTCTATCCCCCGGCGAAGAGGTGCACATCCGCTGGCTTTATGATGAGAGCTGGGAAAGAGAAACCGAAGCAGTTATGGCTCTGCAGCGGCTTGAGGTGATGCCGCGTCCGTTTGAGTTTGCGACGATTCAAAACGGAGAGCTGATGGTTACCGAAATTTTACCATATGTTGATGAAGGAAGATTTCGCGGCGAATTTATAGAGATCTACAATCCGGGACCGGATTCAATTTTACTGCAAGGTATTGCCGTCGCCACCCAAGCCGGAAGCTATCGAATACAGACCGACAAAATCCTGCCCCCATACCAGCTCTTTACAATCGGTTCCGTGAGCAATCCATCGGAAGATACAGTTCTGGATTACGTCTACGAAAAACCGTTGATTACCACCTTAAGTGGTACCGTATTCCTTCAATACAATGACCGTGAACTGGCACGCATTACCTATTCTGCTCCTGAGCCGGGTGTTGCCATGCAGCTTACGCATACTGCAGCGGCCAGAGACGGATACACAAGCATGCAGGATCTGGAACCGGTTTCAATACGCCGGGCCGATGGCCTGTTTGCAAGCCCGGGCTCGCTTCCTGCAGAGAAACGGTTTACACGGATTCGCCACAATCCCGGATGGACACTCTTCTCCGCACCGGGGCCTCCTATGTCTGGTGCAATGTCGCCCACGCTAAGCGACGTCCGGGTGTATCCGATTCAATGGGATGAAACCGGCTTTTTTACAGACCCGCAGGCAGGGGAGGAGCTCTTCTTCATCCGCTCTGAGGAGGGTGCAACTCGATCGTACCTAAACCGGGAGTTTTCGTGGATGCCGCTCGGCGAGGCAGACGGCAAGTACCTGTATGCAAATGCGAACGGCAAACCGATGTCGATACATAGTTTGCGAGATGCACTGGGTACAGCGCCGGACGGATGGCTTATTTGGGATGCCCGATCCGCCCGCTTTGACTATCAGCCGGCAGATGAAGACCCCGTTGCAGCTCCGTGGAGTGTGGTGATGATCAGCCGTGAAGTGGCATATACCGAAGAAACGAACAATGTGAGGGGCGATTCGCGCAATGCCGAATTTCAAATCCCGTTGGTATTGGCAAACCGGGAGGAGGGGGGTTCCGTACGCGCAGAAATCAGGGTAGATACCCGGCAGCTACAAGATGAAAGAGATCAGCTACCCGCTTTTTTCCCACTTTCTGCCGGAACGGTTCATCAGGAAAAAGATCACTTGGCTCTTGGGCTACGTTCTGTAACGAATCCAAATTTTTCGAACCGACCATCGAGCTATATCCGACACACACTCAATGAGGACGGCCGTGCTCAGTTTTTACTGGATCTCTACAGCAGTGATCGCTCCGGACAATACACACTGCATTGGCGCGGTATGCAGGTCCATGATGAGGCATGGATCGTTGAACTGACCCATCTCCCCACCGGCCGAACCGTGAATATGCTGGAAGAGAGTGAAATTACGTTGCCGGCCATTCATCGGATACCCGAACCCACAGATAATGGCCCGCACATTCAACCGATGACCCCAACCGATTCCGATTGGTTGATCAGCATCTACCCGCAGGAAGTATTATCGGAACGCCCAGAGCAAGACGAAATACCCGAATCGGTGAATCTGCGGCAAAATTATCCAAATCCGTTCAATCCGGCTACCACCATCTCCTTTTATTTGCCAGAACAGCAGCACGTACGATTGTCGGTATTCAATATCGTCGGGCAGCAGGTAGAGTTGCTTGAAGAGGGTACCCTGCAGGCCGGCGATCACACCCGGGTTTGGGATGCTACTTCTATGCCAAGCGGGGTGTACATTATTCATCTGGAGGCGGGACAGCAAATTTTTTCAAGAAAAATGACGTTAATAAAGTAACAGATGACTCTTTTTATTTTACACAACACGTTTCAACTACTATCTTCTTTCGACCCATAAATCAAACCAACCATTCAATAATTCATGCAGTATAAAGAAGCTCAGGAGACCAAGATTCCCGAGATAGGACTTGGAACCTATAAACTCATCGGCAAGGAGTGTAAGCGAGTTGTACAGCAAGCGTTAGATCTTGGCTATACGCACATCGACACCGCCCAGATGTACAAAAATGAGACGGAAATTGGTCAGGCTATCAAGCATGCACCGGTTTCCCGGGAAGAGCTGTTCATCACCACCAAACTCTGGCACACCAATCTTGAGTACGACGATGTGCTGCAAACAACCGAAGAGAGCCTGGAGCAGCTGCAAACGCCCTATGTTGATCTGTTGCTCATTCATTGGCCCAACCCGTCGGTTTCCCTCAAGCGTACGCTGGAAGCCATGATGGTTTTGCGGGATCAGGGCAAGGCGCTTCAAATCGGTGTAAGCAACTTTCCGCTGAGCCTAATGAAAGAGGTGGTTGAGGAGTTGCATATACCCATTTTTTGCAATCAGGTAGAATTCCATCCATTTCTGGGACAATTCGATCTTCTGGATTACTCGTACGATCACGATTTTCTGGTAACCGCATACAGTCCGCTGGCACAGGGCAAAGTACCCGAATCAGAGATTTTGCAAGAGATTGGCAACCGCTATGGAAAAACTCCGGTACAGGTAGCACTCCGGTGGCTGATTGAGCAGGAAAACGTGATTGCCATTCCCAAAGCATCGTCTGCCGAACATCTGCAACAAAACATGGACATTTTTGATTTTGAGCTGTCAGATGATGAGTTTGAAAAAATTGATGCTCTGGATAAGAGCCAACGGATTGTAAATCCCTCCTTTGCGCCCAAATGGTAGGCATTTCGTTCGTTTTTGTTCAGCCGTTCATTAATTAATCAAAATGACCTGTTACGAACGAAAACGAACGATAGAGGATTAAAAAATCAGACTATTTCATTCTCGGAATAGCTCTGCTCTCTATGTTACTCTCCATTACGCTTTGGTTTAGCGGTTCTGCCGATGCCGGACTCTTTGTGGGTATATAGGTAGCGTCCATTCTTGGATTTGGGGCGTATTTTAAAATCCTATCGAATGGAGGCCTCAAATGAATATTCCTTTTCTGTTCAGTTCCGGTATCAGTGTAGTCATACTTTTGTTGGTCGGTCTCTTCTACACATTCAAGGAGTTTAAAGAGATGCAAAAGCACCCCGAAGACTACAGAAGAAAGTACGACCGCGCTAGACGATGAAAAGTCACTAAACTGAAACGGCTTCCCAACGGCTTTCACCACGCGCTATCACTTCGCGGCTATCTTTATCAGTTATTTCGTGAATAATAGTGCCGGTATCAGCTGATGATCGAACCACGAGCTCATCACGCATACGTGCCTCTTTGTAATATTGCAGCTCAAAAGATGTGCATTGATGTCCGTTCTGCCACTCTTCCGGTAAAAAATCCAACATCCATGCGATATAGCGGGTATTGTTTACGTGCCCATTCATATCCAGATCGGTTTGGCCTACGGTAACCAACGTTTCATTCTCGCTATGATCTATTGTGGGTAACGGATTTTTGTTGGGCTCAAGAAGATGTCCGGAATCGTCCAGCCCAAGTTCCATAATCTCATTCGGGAGCCGAACAGGGCGTTTTTTTTGCACATCTAAAACCATCCACTGGCTAATCCCTTTCGCGATGATTTCTCCCGTTTCGGTATGCAATGCATAGTCTCTGAAAGCGCGAAGCCCGTCGCCGGAAGAGGGACGGGTTGAAACCGTGATAGAATCCCACCTTTTCGGATAGTGCTCAACCGTGATGTGCAGCCGATAGAGAACCCAGGTCAGTCCCCGCTTGTGCAAATCGGCAATATCAAAATGCAACTGTTGCGCGTGCAAGCCGGCTGCTTCCTGAAAATAGTTGGCGATATGTGCCACTCCTGCATATCCGTCTTTACCGACTTCGTAAGAACGAACCTGAAGAGGCCATTTGTAGCGCTGTTGATTCACAATCAAAACAATTAGTAGTGAAATAGTGACATCAGGCGGACTCTATACCGGCCTATTCGATCGTTTCAATCTCAGAGATGACCGCAGAGTTTCCGGTGCTTTCGATGGTAAAGAACACACTATCTTGCGCCTGGATGTTTAGCAGAACAGATGTATCTCGAACCGAAAAGGCCATTGACATAGCCCCCATAAATCCGGGAATATCACCGTGGTCGATAATGACGTTGCGTTTGCTCGGTGGCACCGATACGACCGTACCGTATCCCTCAAAATATTGAGGTTCGATAGCTTCTGCATCTGCGGAGGCAGATTGAGATGTGTGGTCGTGTTCACCGCCGCAAGCCGTGAAACCGATGCCGATCGCTAACAGAATAGTAACCATTCTATAAAATTGATGCATATTCATATGATTTTTAACTGTAATTCGTGTTCTTTCAAATGAAAACAGATTTAACGTACGGTGCAAACATACGCAAGATCTCCCAAAAGGTATTCACAAAAGAATGAAACGTAGAATCAATATGCGAACTCCACTATACATCATAACCATCATCGCGCTCGGGTTGGCCGGATGCAGCTCTTCCCCGGAATCCAATTCATCCACATCCCAGCAGGCATCAACGCAGCCGCAGGAGCGAACGGTGTTTTCGTTCGGTGATGCCTTGCCCGATTACAATTTTACCACGTTAAACGGGGATGAAATTCAAATGTCGGACTATGAAGGGAAAGTATTGATCCTGAACTTTTGGGCCACTTGGTGCGGTCCCTGCCGCAGAGAAATTCCGGAGCTTGTGGAGTTGCAGGATGAGCTTGGGAAGTATGGCGTTGAAATTATTGGCATCTCTCTTGATGAAGAGGGCTTTGCCGCCGTAGAGCCATTTTTAGCATCTTTTGATATGAACTACACCATTGTTCACGATGATTATACCTACGGAAACCGGCTGGGTGGGGTGTATATGCTCCCTACCACCTATATCATCGATCGGGAAGGAAAGCTGGCTTTTCGAAAAATCGGAGAGGTAACCAAAGAGGAGTTACTTCCCGAGCTGGCAGACATGATTGAAGGGTAGAGCACGGCTCAGGCCGATGTTCTGCTCAGGTTACGCAATTCTAAAATATTTCTAACATTTGCCACAAAATGATTCAACTCTACAGCAACTTGAGTAGGTTCCCAAAAGACGCACCCCACATCGATGGGATTTGTGTTTAAACGTTTAACTCAATTTTAAATAGGAGAACTCTTATGAAACAATTAATCGCAGTAATAGCAGCAGCTGGTTTTCTGTTCGCTTTTATCCCCGTTGACAATGCCACAACCAACGAGGCAGAAATCAACGATTCGGTAACCGTGACAGGAACACTGGTTGATTCCAAATGCTACGGCGAAATGCCATCCATGAACAAAGGCAACGAGCACGTTGTTATGAAAGATGGACAGCAAATGAAAATGCCAAATTGTGCAACAGCATGTGCAAACATGGGCATTCCTGCAGCCATTGCAACAGCTGACGGTAAAACCGTTACAGTGATTGCACCAGCCGGCCAACTTGCCGAGCACATGGAGAAAGAAATTCGTGTGCAAGGACGCATGGCCTATGATGGTGGCCTCATTCCCGACAAAGTAGAAGTACGGGACGGACGCCGATGGAAAGAAGTGGCTATCGCATTCATGATGTAATCCATCTCTATCGGAATAAAAGCGGGAGCAGGTAGCTGTATCCCGCTTTTTTTCTTTCAAATTTATACGATTTACCATGTTACGACAAACCATTTCTCTTTCGTTCTTACTTATTTTAACTGTACTGCTTTTTTCGGCATGTACCGAAGAAGAATTAGCCCCAGAATATCGGGGTGGTGAACAGGCCCACGCAGTTGGCGACACTCTGCAGGTTACAGGAAGCTTAATCGATTCGCACTGCTACGCACTCGACCCCGACAATACAGGTCACGATCATCAACTGCCTCAGAGTGGCTTTCGGGAAGACTGTGCCGAGTACTGTGCATTGCAAGGGTATCCGGTTGCCGTACTCAATAAAGATGACGAAGGCCACGATGTTGTTTGGACCCTGATGACCGCCTCACAAATTTTTGCCGATTATATGACACAGCAGGTACGCGTGCAAGGTACGTTTCGATCCAACGGTGTTTTAGATCCACTTCGTGTAGAGCTTTCGGATGGAGAAGATGGATGGATTCGAATTATGTAGACACTACTATTTTAAATATGTTTATTTTATAGTAAATACGATGATAATTAATCAAGTTACACGCTATAATAAATAATAATAAAACTGATTTTGTGGATAACTCTTCCATTTTGTGGAAAACTCACAAATCACTGTAATTCCTCTCTTTAAGCGTTTACTTGTGTATTCCGCCTCCCTCTTATGTGGTTTAACCAAACCCGTCAATTGCTGAAAGCCTCTTTTCATCAATTTGTGGAAACGGCTCATTCTCCCTCGCCGCCTTTCTAATTGAGATGACCCTATTTTTATGTGGATAACTTTTCCCTTTTTGTGGAAAAATAGTCCATTTTTCATTTGGTGAGCCATAGTTGCAAATATATATTGTGTATCACCATAGGGTTTCATCACAGATACTTCGCCCCCCTCGGGCATGGGATACAAATAGACGACTTTAGAACACTGACACGTATAGACTTATGAGATTTGAACGAAACTTCACCAACGCCGACTGGACAACACCGTTTGACGATATTGAATTTGACGACCGTACATCGGAAATCAAAAATCCCGATGGATCCGTCATCTTTAAGATGGAACATGTAATTGTTCCTAAATCTTGGTCGCAGGTTGCCACAGATATCATCGCGCAAAAATATTTCCGTAAAGCAGGGGTGCCTGCAAAACTCAAGAAAGTTGCAGAAAAAGATGTGCCTGAGTGGCTCCAGCGATCTGAAGAAGACACGGCTGCACTCAAAAAGCTGGATGAAGAGAAGCGCTATTCCCACGAGATCGATAGCCGGCAGGTTTTTCACCGGCTGGCCGGATGCTGGACCTACTGGGGTTGGAAGCATGACTACTTCGACAGTGAAGAGGATGCAAAGACATTTTATTCCGAATTGTGCTACATGCTGGCCAATCAAATGGCAGCACCCAACAGTCCGCAGTGGTTCAACACCGGTCTGCATTGGGCGTATGGCATCAACGGGCCGGCCCAGGGCCACTACTATGTGGAGCCCAAAACCGGCAAGGTTAAAAAGTCGAAAGATGCCTATACCCATCCTCAGCCACACGCCTGCTTTATCCAGAGCATTAATGACGATCTGGTAAACGAAGGCGGAATCATGGATTTGTGGGTCAGAGAAGCCCGGCTCTTTAAATACGGCTCGGGTACGGGATCGAACTTCTCCGACCTCCGAGGCGAAGGCGAACGTCTCAGTGGCGGCGGTAAGTCATCCGGATTGATGAGCTTTCTGAAAATTGGGGATCGTGCGGCCGGTGCCATCAAATCGGGCGGAACAACGCGGCGTGCTGCAAAAATGGTAACCCTCGATCTGGACCACCCTGATATTGAAGAGTACATCAACTGGAAGGTACGCGAGGAGCAGAAGGTGGCGGCTATTGTGGCCGGTTCCAAGGTCACGCAAAAGCATCTTAAAACCATCATCAAACTCTGCAATACGCCGGTTGAAGTAGATGGGCGGATGATGAACGGGCAGGTTAGCCGCGATCCTCTGCAGCATAAAGAGCTAGGCAAAGCCATCAAACAGGCCAAGCGGGAACAGGTTCCCCTTAATTACATCGAGCGGGTTATACAGCTTGCGGCGCAAGGATTTACAGATATTGAGTTTGATGTGTACGATACCGACTGGAATTCGGAAGCGTACTCCACCGTAAGCGGCCAGAATTCGAACAACTCCGTTCGCATTCCCAACAGTTTTATGAAAGCGGTGATCGACGATACGGAATGGCATCTGTACGGCCGCATCGAAAAACGCAATGCGCAACGGGAAGGGCGCGACCCGCAGCCGATGAAAACCATTCGTGCACGGGATCTGTGGGATGATATCGGTTATGCCGCATGGTCGTGCGCCGATCCGGGTACGCAGTACCACGATACCATCAACGAATGGCACACCTGCCCCGAAGATGGTGCTATCAAAGCGAGTAATCCGTGCTCGGAGTACATGTTCCTGGACGATACGGCATGCAATCTCGCCTCGCTGAACCTGATGAAGTTTTTCAAGGGTGATGGCTACAAAGAGTTTGATGTTGAAGCCCTCCGCTATGCATCCCGCTTGTGGACGGTCGTACTTGAAATTTCTGTACTCATGGCGCAGTTTCCATCCAAAGAGATTGCGGAATTATCGTACGTGTTTCGCACACTTGGTTTGGGGTATGCAAATCTCGGTGCGGCTCTTATGGTGCAGGGCGTGCCTTACGACAGTGAAGATGGCGAAGCCATTGCCGGTGCACTTACCGCTATTATGCACATGAAAGCGTACGCAACCAGTGCCGAGCTGGCCTCGGAGCTGGGCGCTTTTGACGGGTACGAGCGCAATCGTGAGCACATGCTGCGTGTACTTCGTAACCATCGCCGCGCGGCCTATGCTGCTGATACAAGCGAATATGAGGGGCTTACCATTACCCCTGAAGGCATTGATCCAAACGTTTGCCCCGCCTATCTGTTGACAGCCGCGCGCGACGATGCCGATGATGCCGTGGCACTTGGCGAGAAGTACGGATACCGAAACGCGCAGGTGACAGTAATTGCGCCTACCGGAACCATCGGCCTGGTAATGGATTGCGATACCACCGGCATTGAACCCGACTTTGCCCTGGTTAAATTCAAAAAACTGGCCGGTGGCGGGTATTTCAAAATTATCAACCAAAGTGTGCCGCTCGCGCTTAAAAATCTGGGTTATGAGCCGAAAGAAATTGATGCAATCATCAATTATGCCAAAGGCCACGGATCATTAAATGGCTGCCCGCATATCAATCCGGAGTCGCTGGCCGAGAAAGGGTTCACAGAGGAGAAAATTGAAGCACTAAATCAGGCACTCCCAAGCAGTTTTGATGTAAAATTTGCCTTCAACCACTGGACCCTGGGCGAAGAGTTTTGCAAAGAGACACTCGGTATTACGGACGAGCAGCTAAATGATTTTAATTTTGATATGCTTCGTTTCCTGGGCTTTTCGAAACAGCAGATTCAGGAAGCCAACGACTATGTTTGTGGAACCATGACGGTGGAAGGAGCACCGTTTTTGAAAGATGAACACTTGCCGGTATTTGATTGTGCCAATAAATGTGGGCGAATCGGTACCCGATATATCTCTGCCTCGGGGCACATCAACATGATGGCTGCAGCTCAGCCGTTCATCTCCGGTGCGATTTCCAAAACCATCAACCTGCCCAATGACGCCACGATCGCCGACATTAAAGATGCGTACATGGAATCGTGGGAAAAAATGCTGAAAGCCAATGCACTCTATCGCGACGGCTCCAAGCTCAGCCAGCCTCTGAACTCGATGAGCGATGTGCTGGAGGAGCTGGAAGATGATGACGAGGAAACCATGGCTGCACAAAATGCCGTCATTGAAACCGCCGAAAAAATCATTCATAAATACGTTGCCCGCCGTCAGCGGTTGCCATACCGGCGAACCGGCTACACCCAAAAGGTGAAAATTGGAGGGCAGAGCGTGTATCTGCGAACCGGCGAATATGACAATGGTCAGCTGGGAGAAATCTTTGTGGATATGCACCGCGAGGGTGCCGCTTTTCGCAGCCTGATGAACTGCTTTGCAATCTCCATCTCGCTGGGCCTTCAGCACGGGGTACCTCTCGAAGAGTTTGTAGATGCATTTGTCTTTACAAAATTTGAACCGAGCGGAATGGTAGGAGGGAGCCCTCATGTGAAAATGAGCACATCGGTTATCGATTACATTTTCAGAGAGCTGGCTGTAACCTATCTGGGCCGAGATGATTTGGCACACGTTCCGGCCGAAGATATTCTTACACGCAAGCTGCGCCCGTCTGAGGAGCAAGAGCTCGCTGACGCGGTGCAGAAAAAGTCACAGGTCGTGAAAAAAGATCCGGTTGCAGAACCTGCAGCATCTGCAGTGGTGCAGGAAGAAAAAGAAGAGGGGCAGTCGGATTACGACCGCGCCAAACAACTTGGATATACAGGCGACTCTTGCCCCGAGTGCGGGAGCATGACCATGATACGCAATGGCACATGCCAAAAGTGTATCACCTGCGGTTCTACCACGGGTTGCTCCTAATTGGATTGAATAAGACCAGAGTTGTCTCACCATCAGCCCGCAGAGTTGTCGCTCTGCGGGTTGTTTTTTTTAAAAGGATAACACCACGGAGAGCCGGTGGGTCATCGACCGTCTGATGAGCGCATTGCGTGCAACGTTTTATCGGTCTATTTGCTCACAAAACAGATTACAGCGGATGTGAGAGCCCTGTTCCTGCAATAGGAGTGCCGCTTTTTCAAAATCCTGAGGAGAGGTTAAGTATGTTAACCCATGGCCGGCAAACTCATCTTCAAGAATTGATACGGTGTAATGATCGAGTAAGAGAGAAGCGAGCTGTGCCGGTGTATGGCCGGCTGAAAGCAGAAACGATGGGCAAAATTCCAAAACGAGAGCATTGATTTTCTTTTCGGAAAGCAAATTTTTCATTCCATTCAAGACCATGATTTCCGCTCCCTCAACATCAATTTTAACGAGTTTGATGGGTTCCGGGGCGAGATATTGATTGTAAAAATCCTGAAATGAAATGGAAAGTTTGGCTGATTGTTGCCCTGATAAAAAGTTATCGGTTTCAACCAGGCTATGGCACGAGGAGTGTGTACTTAAAAACAGAGTTTGGATGTTCGTATTCTCAGATAAAAGCTTATGAACCGGAAAAACCTGTTGCATATGGCGTGTGTTGTGGCAAAGAGCTGCAAAATTTTCAGCATCGGGCTCAAACGCAACGACTTTGCCCGTTTCTGATACGAGTTCCGACGCCATCATAGAAAAGTATCCTACATTGGCCCCCACATCAATAAATGTATCACCCGATTCAAGAATATCACGGATAATGGCAGCAGTTTCCGGTTCAAATGTTCCATCTGCGATTTTTGCTCCGGTAGAATGAGCCATATTGGGTGGAAATTGCAGATCATGCTTGTATCTTAGATAATGGTACTTCACGGTATTCATTACGCTCATAATAGTCCTCTGCGGTCAACAATTTTAAAAAACGGATGATATTTTGTTGATTTTATACTTCCAAGTTACAAACTATATCCTTTTTACGTGAAAAGGATATACCCGCCATAATCGAACTATCGGTATGCTGAAATGTTTCAGCCTTATTTTAAGCTGTGTACATACCGTGTGTTCAGAGAATTTTGTACACTGTTTTTTTAATGATAGATTACGCCGCCTGCCCAAAGCGTTTAATGAAGTACGGTGGGTAATCTAACTCATTATCATCTGATTTTCATCGTCCAGTAACAGAGTCGGTTCCTGATTTATGGGAAAAGTAAATACAAAACAACATATCGGGAGGCTTCTTCAGAGCCGAAATATCATTTCGGAAGAACAGCTCCAGATGGCGTTAAAAATATTGGATGATGAACCTGCCCACTCGGGACGTCGGTTAGGGCAGATCCTTCATCAGGATTTAAAGCTGGACCGCCATAAGGTGATGAAGGCAATAGCTGATATCTACGCCTTTGATGAAGTATATGACCGTGTTGAATCTGTTCCGGAGGATCATATGCAGCGCATTAAGCGCATTGTGGATGAGCTTCCTCAGAACATTGTGGATGAGCTTGTGTATCAAAAAGCCGTGCCGATAAAGAAATCGACATCGTCATTGAGCATTGCAGCCGCCGACCCTTCTGATCCTCAGCTGTCTGCGATTATCTCAAAGCTAAATTTTAAGGAGTTCAACATTTCGTACTGCAAGTACGAAATTATTGAAGAGATTCTTTCCAAGGTATATGAGCAGAAAAACGAATTTCTTGATCTGCTCGAAGATATTGATCTCGAACAAGGGCAGATAGAAGACAACACCGAGGTTGATGAGGATGAAATAGATGCGGAGATCAATCAAAGCATGCTCAACTCCCTGGTGGAAGGGATGCTGGTTGAGGGCGTGCGCCGGGGGGTCAGTGACATGCATATCATTCCAAGCGGGCCAGCCACTACCGACATCCGCTTTCGTACCGACGGAAAGTTGCAGTTGTGGTACCAGCAGAAAAGCGTAAAGCCGGAGGCGATTACCGCCGTTATCAAAGACAAAACCCGCAACGTTGACCGTTTTGAGCGCGATAGTTCGCAGGATGGCTTCATTCAGCGTGTGGTAGACAATCACAACATCCGCTATCGGGTGTCGATTATGCCGATGGTGGGTGCACAATTCGATCGCAAATTTGAATCGGTGGTTATTCGAATTTTGGATGACCGGGAAGTAATTACCGATTTGAATGTGCTTGGCTTGCAGCAGAAAGCGAAAGAAGATTTTGTAAAAGCGATTGAAAAGCCATCGGGGATCGTCATTGTAACCGGGCCAACCGGATCCGGAAAATCAACCACGCTGGTAGCGGCTCTCTACTATGTGATTGATCCCACAAAAAATGTTCTTACCATTGAAGAGCCGGTGGAATATTTAATTCAGGGCGCACGCCAGCTTAAAATCAGCCATTCGATGAGTTTTGATCAGGCGATTCGCGGTATTCTCCGCCATGACCCCGATATTGTGTTGGTAGGGGAGATGCGTGACCTGAAAACGGCCGAGGTAGCGATTAAAATGGCAAACACCGGCCACCTTACATTTTCCACCCTTCACACCAACGATGCGCCAAGTGCGGTTTCGCGACTTTATAAAATGGGAATTGAACCGTTTTTGATTGCAAATGCTGTGAACCTTATTATGGCTCAGCGGCTGGTGCGAAGACTCTGTTCGTGCAAGCAACCTTACGATCCGCATCCGGAAATTTTGCGAGGCATCGGGTTTTCGGAAGAGGAAATAGCCACTTGCACGTTTTATGAGCCAATTGGATGCGAAAGGTGCCATGGAACCGGGTACAAGGGGCGTGCGGCCATTATGGAGGCGCTCTACTTTACAAAAGAGGTAAAACGGATAATTCTTGAGTCGGGTACCGAAATTAATGAAGAAAAAATCAAAAATCAGGCCGTGAAGGATGGAATGCTTACGTTACGGGCAAGTGGCCGGGAGAGAATTAAAAATGGGATCACGACTGTGGAAGAAGTGATCGCAATTACTTTGGAAGATTAGAGCAAAACTTATGAATGCAGATCAAAACAATTCGGAAATCATGCCGCAGCATCTACGGGATCTGCTCAAGTTTCCCCCTCAGTTGCTGAATCATTTTCACCACGAAGATGTATTGGAATTTATTCAAAGTGGTGAGGAGATGAGGTTCTCTTCCGGCGATCTCATTATAAAAGAGGATGAATATGTGAGCTCGGCCTATCTCATTGCCGAGGGAAAAGTGTCGGTATGGAAAGACAATATTGAACTGGCCTCATTGAAAAAAGGTGATTTTTTGGGCGAAACCTTTCTTTTCAGCAGAAATAACCGAATGGCAAACATTCGGTGCGAGTCGGACTGTATTTTGTTGAAGTTTGAGCGTCATGATGCGCTGAACTATTTTCGGCGAAGACCTGAGAAGCTTTTTAATATCTTCACTAAAAACATCATTGAAATTCAACAAAAGAAGATTCATAATATGAATACGCAGCTTTTAAAGCTCAAAAAGCACTTGTTGGAAAAGAAAAAGTGGTAGGCTCTAAGGCGTCTGTTGTTCCGAAAACCCGACCGGCGTTGAATCGGTTTGTAGTTCTTCTCAGTTTTCATTTGTAACAAATTCCGATTTCGGGTCTCTTTATAATAAAATAACTGCACACGAGGCTCAGGTCTCACTCTACATATGTCGTCATCTACAATCTCACTTAAACCGATACGTGACGTATCGGAGCAGATGCTCAAAAAAATCCCCGAAGCGTTGAAGGGAATGGAATTTCAGCGTGCCGTTGGCACTGAGATTGATCGTATTGATAACGACTATTTCAATCAGCTTCAGTCTACCATGCACACGTTCTTGCTCCATATGCAACAGAACGAGGCTTCGGATATTGATCTTGGCGGTGCGGGTACAGCCGGTAGAATTTGGTATCGTGTGCATGGTAACAAAAAACCGCTGCAAACATCGTTGGCTCTGGAACCCATCGAAACCGACATATTGCTACACAGCATTATCAGTACCGACCAGCGTGAAGAGCTGTTAAATAAGCGCAGCATCGATTTTTCGTACTCCCTTGAGCACAACGGTACATCGTATCGCTATCGTGCAAATATGTATTTCGATCTGGAGCACCTGGCGCTCAACATGCGTAAGATTGATGCTGAAATTCGTCCGTTCAAATCGCTGAACCTGCACACAGAAGTGGCCAAAGCGCTGAGCCTTAAGTATTACAAATACGGGCTTACGCTTGTGACGGGCATTACCGGTTCAGGAAAATCGAGCACTCTCGACACGATTATTGACGCTAATAACCGGACGGTAGACGCTCATATTGTTGTGATTGCTTCCCCCGTGGAGTTAATTCACCAACCCATCCGGTCGGTTGTACGCCACCGCGAAGTGGGCCGGGATGTGGGTAGTTTTAAAGAAGGGGCTATTCAGGCTCTTCGGCAAGATCCCGATATTATTGTGATTGGGGAGCTTCGCGATCCTGAAACGATCATGACAGCGCTGGAAATTACAGACTCTGGCCACAAAACATTTGGCACGCTTCATACCTCATCGGCTATGGAGAGTATTGAGCGTATTTTGGGCGAGGTGCCTACGGAAGACATCAACCGCACCCGTTCGCGGCTTGCCGATGTATTAACCTGTGTAGTTAGCCAAAAACTGGTGCCCAGTATGGACGGAAAGCGGGTTTTAGCCAAAGAAATACTGCTGGGTACTCCGTCTGTTCGGGCTGCCATTCGTAACAACAATATCAACGAAATATACCAGATGCTTGCAGAAGGCGGTGAGATGGGAATGATTACCATGGAGCAGGATCTGAAACGGCTGTACGATAGCAGAGTTATTTCCAAAGAAGAAGCCTATAATAACGCCAACAACAAAAAGCGTCTGTCTCAATTATTAGACGAACTGGATTACTAATTATATGCTACAAAAACAGACATATATAGGTTTGAGTTTCGATGGAGAATCGGTTCGGGCTGCCCTTGTTCAAAGTAGCGGGGGTAAACTTAAGGTTGTGCAGGTAGATAAGCTCAAATTGGCTACCCCAGTTCTCTCCGAAATACGCAATAAGGAAGAAAAACCCGATTTTGATTTTACGGAATCCGACTCCTCCGAAAAAGAGAAAGAAGAGCTGGACGAATCGATTTTCGGTTTTGATGACGATTCTGATAGCGGCTCTGAAGACGATGTTTTAGGAGAAATAGACCTATCGGACCTGGATGATGACCTCGACGATTTTGAAAGCCTGGGCGATATAGATGAGGGTAAAGAATTTGATTTGGCCGAACAGGCCTCGTCCGCCTCTACTAACGAGATGATGATTTATGAGTACCTTGAGTCACTCAAACAAAGTAAAAAAGTGTTGGCGGTCAATATTTCAAGCGGGAGTGCCGTCTTTCAGATCGAGAAAGAGGGCGATTACAAGTCGCTGAAAAAGAAAGAGATTCAGGAACTTGTAACCAATAAGTTGCATGCAATATATGGAGAGTTGCCCGACTCTGATTTTTACGACTATTACGTTCGCGAAGATAACGCACTCATCATTGGCTCTGTAGATAAGCCCTCTCCCATGCTCCACATGGTGGTAGATGCCAAAGCACAATTCAATAAGAATTATTACGTGCAGGATGTAGTGGCCGATGAATCGGTCATGGTAAGCATGTTTAAAAATCATTACGAAATTACGCCGGGCGAAATTACCGGATTGCTGCAAATAGGCCCGAACCGAAGCCGAATGCTTTTCCTGTCGGGTGGGGATACGCTGCAGATTTCGCCTGTAATTAACGAGGGTACGAACCACAAATCGTATCTGAATACCATTTTTTCGAAGATTCTCTTTCAGCTCGATACCGGCGAAATACCGGGGCTCGACCGGTTGATTGTTTTCAACAATACGGAAGGCAACAAAGTGCTCGACTTTTTCAGAACGAGCTTTTCCGATCTGCGGGTCGAAAACTTCAACTTTTTGGATAGCAAAGTAGAGGTTGATGAAAAGATAAAAAGCAGCGCCGATGCTTTTACCACGGCCATCGGGCTGGCCATGGTTGCTGCAAAATCGGATGTTGCCAAACATATCAATCTCTCGTTCATTCCCAAGCATGTTATAGAGGGCCAAAAAGTATTCCGCTTGCAATGGTATGGATACGTATTGCTGTTTTTAATTGGAATCAGCCCCCTCGTCATTAACCATCTCCATCAAAAAAATACAGCTATTATAGAGTCGCTTGAAGCCAGAAGCAACCAGCTTACGATGCAGATTGAGAATGTGGAACCGTATGTTCTGCAGGTAGAAAACCTTGTGGAGCAGCTTGCAATGATGGAGGACCAACTCGACATCCTGCAAAATTTAAGCGAAGAGAACATCAAATGGACGGTAACGAAAGACGCCATAAATCGTGCCGTACAGAACACCGGAGGGCTTTGGCTAAACTCATTCCGGCAAAACGACAACGTATTGATGGTAGACGGTTATTCACTGACTCGGCAAAATATACCCACTCTTGCCAGCCAGTTTCACAACGTTACCTTACTGAACGTTCGAAAGCAGGAAATACGCGATCGGGAAATCTTTTTCTTTACGATGATGATTCGGGATGTTATTGACGACCGTGCTCTGTTTACGCCGGAATCGGCACGGGAAATAAGGGAATTCAGATATTAGACAGATATGAGCTACGCAATAAGAAATGGTATTGTATTGGCTGTGGTAGCGCTCCTGGTTTACGGAGGTGCCTTCCTGTATGTTCGCTATATGCAGGCGCCAACCATTGAGAAACTCGAGCAACAGGTTAAAGAGCAGGAAGAACGGTTTACTGAAAAAAGCGGTATTGCTGAACAACTGCCGGACTTGCAACAGCAGTATGATGTGTCTCTCGACTTTATTGAGAACTATGAAAAAACACTATTTCGGGACAGTAACCCCGACAAAGTCTTCCGTTTTCTAACGTTCATAAACGCCACCTCGCCGCTTGAGTTCGATTTTATTTTTCAGGACTCAACCTCCACCAATCAGTACGGTATTCTCCGTTCTGAGATAAACGGGAGAGGGAGCTACAATGCCGTTTTAAATTTTATCACCCGGATCGAGCATAGCGAACCGGTTCAAAAAATAGACAACATTACCATTACTCCTGTAGGGCAGGTTGGGCAATACAACGAAGTGACGTTTCGGTTCAATTTGGCCAGCTATTACGACAACCAACGCGCGTTCGACCCGCCGGAAACACCTGATATTGCGGGTCGCGTTCAGCTTACCTCCCATAACCCCTATTTCCCGCTTATTCGCAATGTGGAACCGAATGAAGAGGGGCTTGTTGATGTAGAAAGCAGTCAAATTACAGGCATCACAGCCAATACAGTTTTTCTTCGGGATCAAAATGGAAGGCTTGTGTCTCTACGCCGAAACGATCGCGTTTATCTCGGTACCCTACAAACCATTAACCTTGAAAGGGGACAAGCCATATTTCGGCTAAATAAAGGTGGAATCTTAGAAACGGTTACATTACAGGTGCAACGATGAAAATCCAAAACCATATGAAACGATCTGCATTACTTCTATCACTTTTTGTATTTGCCATAGCCGGCAGCGTTTCGGCTCAGCAAAGAGATCAAATTCCGCGCGAGTTTGTCAATCCGGAAGAGCTCATTTCGTTTGATCGATCGACGGGATTTCAGGATGCCATCGAGATTTTAAGCCAGTTTTCGCAGGATTTTGAAAACCGTTTTATCCTTGATCGCACCGGCACCACCGGCCCCATTGGTGTATCCTTGCCGCCGATGCACTGGAAAGATGCCTTTAATTTTATTCTCCGGATAAAGAACCTGATTTCGATAGAGTCGCCCGATTTCTTTGAAATTGTTACACAGGAAGAAGCCCGCCGGCAGCTGGAACCGGAACCCGACCGTGCCGCCCGGCCCGGCCCGCAAGTTCGTGGACAAGAGCTGAATATCAGCACGAAAACCCGGGAAATCCGAATTAATGCCACCTTTTTTGAGGGCAACAAAAGAGCTCTTCGCGAAATTGGTGTCGATTGGTCTACATTTACCGGCAACCGCCCCGATAACCTTGGAGATTTTGTAACCGATCAGGGAAATGAAACCATTCCGGAAACCGGATTCAGTGGCGACCGTTTTGTGTCGGTCAATTCCCGTGGTGCACAAAACGTATCGCAAAATGTATTTAACGCACTTGTCGATTTTGGTGATATCGGCAGCGGGATCTCTGTTCAGGCACTATTTAGTGCCTTTGAAGCTGATAACCTTGGCCAGGTGCTTGCCACTCCAAGTGTTAAGGTGATGGATGGAGAGGAAGGCCGCGTTCAGGTAGGAGAAGATTTTTCGATCAAACAGCGGGACTTTGCGGGGAACGTTACCGATGAGTTTGTAAGCACCGGTACGATTTTAACGATTCGCCCGCAATTGGTTCAGTTTGGTGACACCACCCTTATCTATCTGGAGCTCGAGGCCGAGCGCTCCTCCGCGCAGCCCGATCCGGTTAGTACCATTGTGAGCAAGCAGGAGGCACGTACAAGCTCCATCTTGCTGGATGGAGAGAGCACCGTAATTGCCGGCCTGTTTCGGACAGAGAGGGCAGAGGTACGGCGGGGGATCCCAATCCTGAAAGATCTGCCGAGCTGGTTTTTCGGTTTGAAGTACCTTTTTGGATTCAATTCAACCGACGTACAGGAAAATGAATTGATTATCATTGTTCAGGCCGAGCTAGAAGAAACCATCGAAACCCGAATGAATCGGGCATTTCGATCTGCGGGGCAACAGCTTAGCGACCGCCAGGAAGAGAACAGAAACTATATGGAGTATGTAAGCCCGCGTTCACCCGTTCCGCCTTCTACAGAAGACCCCTCTTTTGAAGCTCCTCGTGCAGAGGTTTCTCTCGATGACCAGACGTTCTTAATCGAAGAAGAAGAGGTTGAAGAAGAGCCGATCGGGATTGTAGAAGAACCCGCTCCTGAGCCGGAAATAGATTTGAGGCCGCGCATGGAACCTCGAGAATTAACACAGACCGAAATAGACCGGCTGAGTATTGAAGAATATGCCGGAAAGTGGCGCGATGTGGAGATGAACAATGTGAATGGGAAGTTCGAAAATTTAAATTTTTACGTAATTGGCGGTTCATTTCTTGTGCGCGACAACGCCGATCGCCTCTATCGATCGTTTCGTAATGAAGGGCTCGACGCTCATATGCTTTACAACCCTTCCACCGAGTTCTACTTTGTGGCTTATCGGGGTTTTGAAAAGCCTGAGGATGCGATTGAATACACCCGCCACGTTCAGCAAACCCGCCAGCCGGAGGCGTGGTTGTCGCGGATTATAACCGAAGAACGAATGGATTTGAATAACCGGTAAAAACCGGGCCAATGCCTCTATAATTTAATCAGCGCTTTTCCGAAGCCGATCATCTATACGGTTGCGGAAAGGCGTTGGCTTTGTTTACGCAGAAATTCGAGAGAGATTTCGTTGAACAGATCCGGTTCATCCACATTACAAACGTGACCGCAATTGGGAATTACCCGAAGTTCTGACCGCTCAAAATTCTTGATCATCTTCTGCACCGGCGGCAAAAACATGTGATCTTCGCCGCCCATTACATACAGTGTCGGGTTGTCCATCTCTTTCTCTTTAAAGTAGCGGAGTAGGGGGTTTACATCATACGTAAGCCGAAACCACTTTAGAAACTCTTTTTTGGCGAGATTTTTTGCATCACTAATGAACATCATGCGCGACTCTTCATGGTTTTTTCGGGGCATGATGATCCAGGCAAACAGTTTGTACAACCAGATAAAAGGAACCAGTTTTTTAAAAGTGTGGCCCAGCCATACCAGCACCCTCGACCGTACGTTCATTCGAGTGATTGCCCCACACATAACGGCACTCTTCACCATTTCCGGTTTTATTTCGGCGATAGTACGAATCAAAATGGTGCCGAGAGATACCCCTACAAAGTGTGCCGACTCAATATGGTTCTGCTTTAGCACTTCCAGAACATCCCGGCTCACGGTTTTAAAGGTGTATTTCTCCTTGTAATACGCTTTCATGGTACTCATCTCTTTTGACTTACCATGGCCACGTAAATCAACCAGCATCACATTAAAATACTCCTGGTAGGCACGAATCTGCTTAAACCAGATTGATGAGGAGCCTCCCGCGCCGTGTATAAAAATGACCCAGTCGCTACCGGGGCTTTTCAGAAATGTTTTGTGATATAACATAGGGTTATCGATGCGATACAGAGTGGCGACAAAATAGGAAGCTTCGGTTAAACATTTAAGAATTAGATGCGTTTCCTGAAAAGAGTTCCGATGAAAGAAAAAAGATGATCAACGTTCACATTTGCAATATCTTTTGCCCATGAAAAATGTAAAAGCGATGATCAAGATCACAACGGTTATTGTTGGCACGTTGCTGATCTATCTTTTTTATGCATTAACTGCGTTTGTGTTGGTTCTGTTTCGGAGGAACCACATTCATTGGAAAAACCGTTGCCTGCGCTTCTGGGGCGCCTTTGCGGCCGCTGCATTCTCTGTACAGATAGAAACAGAAGGAAACCGGCCGGAGCCTCCGTTCTTTATTGTTTCTAACCATCTCAGCTATATCGATATTATCGTGTATTATGCTACGCTTAACACCACGTTCGTTTCCAAGGCCGAAGTGAAAGAGTGGCCGATCCTGGGAATCATTGCCCGAACCATTGGCGTTCTTTTTATAAACCGGGAAAAAAGGAGTGATGTTGTGCGCGTAAATGAGCAGATCAGCCGTGAATTTAACCGCGGCCACGGTATTTTGCTTTTCCCTGAGGGGACAACCTCCGCCGGCACAACCCTATTACCGTTTCGCCCCTCGCTGCTTGAAATACCGGCTACCCATGACATACCGGTATGCTATTCCGTATTGCGCTATCGTCTGCAGGGAAAGGGGCCGGATTCACAGGAGCTGGTTGCATGGTATGGCGATGCCCGGCTGGATAAACATATGTTCCGTCTTGCACGAGAAAAAAATATTATTGCCACCATCCGTTTTTCGAACGAAGCCGTTCATAAGAGAGATCGCAAAGAGCTGGCAGCTACCCTTCACGATGCCATGATGCAACTGCACCACGGCAGCCAGTCAACGCCCACGGCCTGATCCCATATGCTTCGAACAATTTTCAGGAATCGGTATTTTTTTGCAGCCATGTCGCTGCTTGTGGTTCTCTACATGGCCTCGTTGCTGGTGCAGTGGATGTTGCCATTCGAAGAACAACCTCGGCTGTACGAGCAAGAGCAGGTTGTGCAAGGAAATGGGAGCGAGGGATCGGTTTCTTACCTGATTATTCCTTCTGAATCGGATCGAACCATTGTTTACCTGCCGGATTTGACAGAACGTCCGGCAGCTGTGGTAGAATATGGAGAGCAACTTTCCCAAATGGGGCGTGTGCTTATTCCGCTTTATGGCCAATTTGGGGATGAAGATCTGCGGGACGGTTTTAGTCTTTCACATCGCTCAGAGCTCCTTGCCGGTCTTGTAAATGAATTATCGCTGGAGGAGCTGCATCTGGTGTCGAAAGGGTACGGAGCATTGCTGGCAACCCGATTTGCGTCTGACCATCAACATACGTCTGCTATCGCATCAATACAGTTCATCGACCCATGGGGAACCGTTCACTATCATTTGATGGGCAATGTGTCCATCAATCGTATTTTCTATTCGCTGTTGCATCCCCTAAACTGGATACAACATCATCTGATCCCCCATTTTGGCTGGGCCAGACATAGTATGCTAAACAGCGCTACAATTCGCAGCTTTACGCAGCTGGATCAGAGTTTTTTGCAACCTTCCCTATCAACACTGGAAATGCCTGTTCAGCTTTTGATAGCCGGGGAATCCGGCCCGGATCAAGACCTGGGCGAAGCCGCTATCTACAGGCAATATGTTCCCCAAAGTGAGGTTTTGTGGATGAATAACATCAATGAGGGATTTCCTGTAAGCCTGTTACAGAACTTTTTAGAGCGAACAGATCAACAGGATACCCTGGTTCGGGCGGATGCAAAACCGGAACGGATTGAGGCATCGTTGGAGTCGTACGATCCAACAGCAACCCGGCAGCTTAGCGGAAGAGCGCTCTACATTACCATGCTCCTGATCATGGTGGTGACCTTTTTTCTTGAAGATCCCTCCACGATAGCAGGTGGCCTGCTTGCCGCCAGTGGGTTGTTTGCATTTCACCATGCCATCATCGCAAGCTTTACGGCTATTTTACTCGCGGATGTGGTTGTGTATTGGATTGGCCGCCTGATTGGCCGGCCGGCGCTTAGGGTGCCTCCGTTTAAATGGATTGTGAAAGCCGAGGATATAGAATGGGCTGAAAAAAAGTTTAGCCAGGGCGGTATTTCGATCATACTTGTGAGCCGATTTATTCCCGGTACACGGTTTCCAACCTTTTTTACGGCCGGAATGGTACAGCCCAATTTTTTAAAAATGCTCTGTTATTTTGTGGTTGCCGTATCCATATGGGTGCCGCTAATAGTGGGAATCACCGTGCTGGTTGGCAATCAAATGTTGGCTTATCTTTCGGCATATCAGGATTATGCACTTGCCACTCTGATGGGAATTGCCGTGAGTGTATACTTGATCATTAAGGTTGTGATACCATCATTCTCGAAAAAAGGGAGAAAGCGGTTGGCCGTGCGTTACCGACGCATAAAAAAATGGATCTCGTGGTAATACTAAGTTCTTTTTTTCCGAAAAAAGGATTTGAGCAAGTGAGCACAATCGGCTTCCATTACGCCATGAATGAGCTCGGGCTGGTGATTTAGCCTTCGGTTCTGAAGCACATTCAAAATAGACCCACCAGCGCCCGATCGTTCATCGAGAGCCCCGAAAACGACACGCTTGCACTTGCTCCATACGATGGCACCGGCGCACATGGGGCACGGTTCCAGTGTTACATACAGCGTGCAATCGGTCAAATACTTCGAAGAAAGGGTAGAGCAAGCCGACGAAATTGCGATCATTTCGGCGTGAGCGGTGGGATCGTTCAGAAGCTCCACCTGATTATACCCCTTACCAACAATGCGTTGTTCGTGTACAACAACGGCTCCAACCGGCACTTCTCCTTTTTCATAGGCGATTTCGGCCTGATAAAATGCCTGCAGCATAAATTGTTGATGGATTTTATCGGTTTTACCATTAAACATTTGATTAAAAAGTGTTATGTTAATTTTTGCATTAACTACGGTATCAGGATTACATAAGCAGGAATTTTACCTTGCAAACAAAAGAACGTTTACTTCAGCAAATTCGCACCATTCCGGATTTTCCGGTACCCGGAATCCAGTTTAAAGATATTACTCCACTATTGGGGGATTACCAAACGCTTCGGCTTACGTCCGACATGCTGGCGAGTCCATTCACCAATACACAGGTAGACTATGTGGCCGGTCTTGAAAGCAGAGGGTTTTTATTTGGCCCGGGGATGGCTGCTGCATTGGAAGCCGGTTTTATCCCTATCCGAAAGCCTAATAAGCTTCCTGCCGAAACCATTTCGCATAGTTATGATTTAGAGTACGGAACTGACTCCCTTGAAATTCACAAAGACGCCCTTTCAGCCGGTGCCAATGTGATTATTCATGATGATTTAATTGCGACGGGAGGCAGCGCTGTGGCAGCCGCTCACTTAATAGAGAAATTGGGTGGAAACATTGTCGGATTTTCTTTTATCATGGAGCTCGAGGAATTAAAGGGTAAAGAAAAACTTCTATCTACGGCTCCCTGCCACATTATTTTGTCGATATAACGGAACAAACCGTTGTTTTTACTATACAACAGACCAACCATCAAAACATCAGAATAAACTATTATGGCAAAACAAAAACTAATCACACTCTCGCTGTGTGTGGCTTTGTTGTTTGGCGCTTCTGCATGTGCATCACTGGAGATCCAGAATGTTGATTACGCTCAGCCCGTTGAGAGCGTGTTAACTGTGGATCAGAACAATGAAGTACACGATCAGCGTTATGCAATCAAATTCAGCATCACACCGGTTCTCGAAGAAGAAGAGGTAGCATCGGTTGATGCTATTCGTTTGATTCGAAACAACGCTGGCTACTACTTTCTTACAGCGAGCGGATTTGGCAATGTGTATGTATTTGAACCAAATGAAGGCTCACTAAAACTTGAAACAACTATTGAAATTCCCGGCGAAGCCCTCGGCCAACCTGCTTTTAACCAAAGAGGCGGCCATATTGAGCTCGTAGATTTGGCCACCGGCCGCAGTTTCAATCTTGACCAAAATGGGAGGAGATAAGAAACGATGAAAGCACTTATGAAATCTACATTCTCAACATTTGTACTTTTTCTGTTTGTGGCCAGTTCAATCGCCACAGCACAGCAATCGGATTACGAAACCGTACAAGATTTTCGGGCTCAATACAGCCAACTGGCTGATCGTATTGACAGCGCAACATCCACCGACGATCTCTCCGGAATCGTGTCAGACATTGACGCTCTTGAAGCCAATTTTTCCGGCTCTTCATCGCTGATCAACAGTGCACTCTATCCGGAAACGTTCAATGAGCGTATTCGTGATCTTCGTACACGTTTTGGTATTACGGAAACGAACATTAATGTCGTCGATCAACTGAACGAGCAAATTGCTCAGCTTCAGTCTGAATTGGATGAGCTGCGCTCACAACTCGCTCAGATGGATGAAGACTCTCAGGCTCTGAGAGAGCGTATCGAGCGGGCATCTGCAAACGAGCGCCGTCTTTCTGCACTGGTACGGCAGTATCGCCAAAACCTCGACAACCGCGATACATTTGTCAGCGACCTGCTGGAAGATCTCCTGGAGCAGTATGAGGCGATGGATCCTCAAACACGTCAGGAAATTGCCACTGCTGCAGAAAGTATGGAAGACAATCCGCTTGAGTTGCTTAAAACCATTCTGGCAGAATATATCAACGCTGCTGACCGCGATGCCGGTTTGCAGGCGCACGATTATCTGAAAATGCGCGCCCAGCATGCATTCTTTGCCAACGTCTGGGGCAACATTGGCCAGAATTTGGCCGAAACCTACGATTCAGAGAATCCGGTTCAGGCACGCCAGGAAGTAACCGACCTGTTAGCCGCATGGCAAGCCAGTGTCGATAACAAACTCTGGGGTTCGCTCAGCACCTCCTTCAATCAAAACGGCATTCAGCTTGAGGCGTTTGCATCTCCACAGGCCTTTAATACGGCGTTAAATAATTTTGTGGACAGTGCCTCTGAAATAGCTATGCAACAGAATGAAGAAGCTGACCTGGAGCTTTACAACGCATTTAGCAGTTTCTGGAACAACACCGTTAAAGCACAATGGGGTGATGTAATCACCGATGGAAATGTACTGTCTAACTCTGACATTGCTGCCATTGATGTAAAACTAAGCAGTTGGGGGCAAAGTGCAGCTCCGACATCCAACCTGATGTTCATCTTGCTGCTTGTAAGCATCGCGGTTATTATCGGATTGATCGTTCTACTGTTAACCAAGAAAAGCTAAGTTTCGTAGTACATACTCTTTTCTACAAACCCTGCTTCGTTTTCGGAGCAGGGTTTTTTTATGCCAATCGGTTTCTGTACGCTTCATGCGTTGTACATGTTTTGGGCGATCCGTAAAGGTGAGTTGGATCGGGAATAAGAGGGATGACGATCAGATCCGAGATCAGGGAAGGGAAGAGGTGCGCCGCAAAATCCACTCTGCGGTGAGCAATCCCACCACAATGAGAAACCAAAACGGAATATCGTACAAAAAACGGGTTTCAGATCGAACGTCAACAATGGGTTGATGGAGTCCGGCATTTCGCAAAGAGGTAAATAGCTCTTCAAAATCGGCATTTTCGATAAAGTTCCCGCCCGATCGCTCTGCAATTTGACGCAGCACACGGTCGTCTCTGCGGGTATCGGCAAACTCACGGGTTGCCTGACTCACTTCAAACCGGCTGTCAGCACGTCCCAGCGTGCGATCTCCCTTTTGCGCAATGGCGTCAATCGTATAAACTCCCTCCGGAAAGGACCCAAGTTGGACATCATATCGTCCGTTTCCTGTATGGCGAAGCCGATAGGTTTGCTCTTCGCCGGTAGAGGAAGAGAGCACGGATATTTCAACAATGGCATCGGTTTCGGGCTCGCCTCGCTCGTTTATCAGCGTACCCTGAATGCGTACGATCTCGCTCTCGGCAAAACGGTCTTTTACAGGTTCGATCGAGAGATTTCGGTTTTGAGGAGAGGTTGAGACCCATGAAAACAGATTGCCAAAGAACTGCTGATACCAGTTACGAACATCTTCATTCGCAGATCGAGCCCAGGTATTCCATCCAAATCCGTGAACGTACACGGTTCTTGTATCAAGGGATTCTTCCACCGCCAGCAGCGGAATACCGGTTTCCGAGCGCTGAAATTCTGCACTAAATAGAACAGTAGCCAGGGAAGAGAGGCTGTAATTTCCCCGAAAGGCGCGCACCGTCGGATAGGTTCGAAAGGCAGCCTGAGGAAGTTCCAGAATTGGATGTGTATAGAGCTCCTGCGATAAGGAAAGGTGTACATTTAACATGCCGCCAACGGTTCGTGGGTTGATGGGCACCCACTCCGGCCGCTCAGAGGTGCGAGCTGCATCTAAGGATGATGGCAGCAAAAACAGGACTTTTGAGCTGTTTTGATCCTCGATCCAGCTGCTAACACGGCTGTGTTCCGGTGGAAGGCCGTGGAGAATGAGCAAATCCGGTTGCTCATCACTTGCCATCGGATCGTCTCCGTGGTACCGGTCGGGGCCAAACTCATCATACTGAAAGAGCTCTGTTTGCTGATCGGCGGCCACAAAACGCCGAATGGCTCCGATATCGGGGTGCACCTCAAACGCCAGCGACCAAACAATCCGTTTATCATCCAGTACGTCTACCGTAAAGCGCTCGGTGTTGTTCTGTTCGTTGAACTCATCGGGCAGCGCAGGGATGTGCACCTCAAACTCACGAAGGCCCTCTTCGGTGTGTTCGATTTCAAAAATTACTTCATGGTTGCTGGACTCTTCCGCAAAACGAACCGAACGGCTTTCCAGCACCGTGCCGTTTTCGAGGAGCTGTATGTCGGCACGGGCATCGAGGTAACCGTCCTGCTGTACTTCAACGGCAATCCGATCGCGGGTTTGAACATAGGAGATGTTGTTGTAGGTGAGCGATGCGATGCGAACATCCCTGACCGCTGATGTATCACCCAGCGGAACAGTGAAAATAGGAAAGGGAGCGTTTTGAGCACTAAAAACCGGATCGCGGCCTTGTGTGGCGATACCATCACTCCATAGCAGGGAAGCGACCGTTTGTCCGCGTTGCTGCGACATATGACGAATTACCTGCTCCAGGTTGGTAACCGGCTCTACGGCTTGGGGCTGTTCACCGGGCTCTGTACTGCCGCCAAAAAGAAACCACTCCAAATCGTACTCATCGGATAATTGCTCCCGGAATGCGTCGATTCTTTGTTGATAGGTATCGAGTCCTTCATAATCGCCACGCTCTATCGAAACGCTCTGGCTGTTGTCCAGATAGACGGCCAAACGGGGGCGCTGCTCCTCCGTCTCTTCCCACACATAAAATGGATTCAACAGCAGCAGAGACAGCAGAAAAAAGGCGGCGGAACGGAGAGTAATAAGGGCAACCTTTTTTCCTGCAGGAATAGAGCTCAGATGATGATAGCTCCACCACGCAATAGCGATGCTAAGCAATGCCATAACGGCCAACACAAAAAGCGGCAGAACCGGACTGATTCCCTGTATGCTTAAAGCTATCATTGAATCACCTTAAAGCGATTCGACTAATCGTTGAATAATATCGGATGAAGAGATGCCCTCCGCTTCGGCAGCGTAGTTGGTTACAATACGGTGGCGATAAATCGGATCGGCCAGTGCTACAATGTCTTCCATTTCTACATTAAACCGACCACTGGCCAGAGCACGCGTTTTGGCACCTAAAATGAGATATTGAGAGGCTCTTGGGCCGGCTCCCCAGCTTAGATAATTGGTTACATAGTCGGGGGCGATGTCTGTGCCAGGGCGTGTTTTGGCTGTCAGTGTAACAGCTTTATCAAGAATGTGATCGGGAACCGGCACTTCGCGCACCAGTTCCTGCAATTCGAGTATTTGCTCGCGGCTGAGAATATTTTGAATAGTCACCTTTCGGGGGGCCGTGGTTTGTGCTACAATCTGTTTCTCTTCTTCCAGTTTGGGATAGTCGAGGTAGATGTTGAACATAAACCGGTCGAGCTGCGCTTCGGGAAGAGGGTAGGTGCCCTCTTGCTCAATTGGGTTTTGCGTAGCCAGTACAAAAAACGGCTGATCCAGATCGTATTTGTGCCCTGATGCGGTTACATGGTGTTCCTGCATCGCCTCAAGCAAAGCCGCCTGTGTTTTGGGAGGCGTACGGTTGATTTCGTCGGCCAGCACAATGTTGGCAAATACAGGTCCCTTTATAAATCGAAACGATTTTCGCCCCGACTCCTTGTCATCTTCAATTACATCGGTGCCGGTAATATCTCCAGGCATCAGATCGGGGGTAAATTGAATACGGCTGAAGGTGAGGTTGAGTGTTTTAGCCACCGTACTGATAAGCAGTGTTTTGGCCAGGCCGGGAACACCTACCAATACACAATTTCCGCGCGAAAAAAGGGCGATTAGAAGCTGTTCTACAACATGGTCCTGACCGACCACAACTTTACCAATTTCCCGACGAATGTTTTGAAATGAGGTGGTAAAAAATTCCGCGGCTTCGGTTGGCTCTTCCAGCGTTGGTTTTCTCATTCTGTGCCCTGTGTCATGGTTTCCGGTTGCTCAAGCTGGAGAGAATCTTCGCCAGTGTCCGGTATGTCAATTTTGTACTCGATATACAATATGTCTCGAATGCCGGCCAGCCATTCGTCAAATTTTCTCGCTCTTTTCTCTTCCAATGCAAATCTTCGTATTCGTTCGTAATCGTCACTCAGATTCGCTTCGTGTTCCGGCACGTGTTGGTCGAGGCGAATAATACGGTAGGCCTGCCTGTTTTGTGGACCACGTAAGGTAAAGGGCCGCGGCTCAGAAATTTCTCCCTCTTCATCAAGCAGAAGCACCACCCGATACATAGCCGGATCGAGCTGGCTAAGAGGAAGTAAACGTTGCTGGGTTCTAAAGTCTATGACTCTGCCACCCATGGATCGTGTGTCATCATCGTCCGAATGGGCTCGAGCCAAATCGGCAAACGATTTTCCGTGAACAAGCACGCTGTCCCGAATCGCATTTAACTTGTTAATCGCGTACTCTTCATCAAGACTCTGTTCGTCAATTTCGATAAGGATATGGTCGGTGTCGATATTGTCGCCAACGCGATTGTTGAGCCGAATGATGTGATAACCAAACTCGGTACGCACCACACCGGAAATCTCACCTGGGTTCAGCGCAGTGGCTGCAGCCGAGTAGTTGGCAACCAGATCGCCGACGGGGATCATTCCCAATGCACCGCCTCTTGGTGCAGAGGGGCCGTCGCTGTGCCGGCGGGCCATCTCTTCAAAGTTCATGCCCTGCTGAATAACCGAATCGCGGATGGCCAGTGCTTTTTGGTAGGCCTGGTTTCGTGCATCATCGAGCGGCGGTGGTTCTACCACAATTTGCGAGATAGCAACCATTTCGGGAATGACCGGCAGTTCATCTTCCGGAATGGCGTTAAAGAACTCTTCGACTTCGGAACGGGTGATCATGATAGAATCGATAAACCGATCCTGTACCTGATCGGCTATAATCTGCTCACGGAATTGATTGCGAAATTCCGCTTTGATCTGAATAATACTCTGGCCAAAGGCTTCTTCCAGTGCCCGCTCGCTGCCCGCTTGCTGTACCAGCTGTTGAATGCGCATATCCATCTGCCGCTCTACCTGATCATCGGAAACTACAATGGAGTCCATTCGCGCTTTTTCGAGAATGGCGTGGTTGTCAATAATGGATTCGAGGGCGGCATACCACAACTCTTCAGTAAACTCCACCTCTTGATTCTGCATCTCGGCGCCCCGCAAAAACTGAGTTACCTGCTGGTCTACATCCGACTTTAAAATAATGCGGTCGTTGACCTGTGCGACGATTTGATCGGCCACAACATACTCTTGTGCGACGGCCGGACGAGCGATCCACACAATAAGAAGAAGCGTCAAAATGGGTGTTAAACGGTTTAGTTGTTTCATAAAGGGGAGTCTGTTCGGTTCAGCAATGTGTTTAGTTCGTCGCTGTTACGTTTGCTTATATCGTTGTTGGATGCGGCTTCAAGTATTAAATTACGTTCGTAAGAGGAAATTAGTCTGCGAGATTTTTCGAGTTGCAGCCACTCTTCAATTCGGGGAAGCAGCCACTCAAAGTCGGGATGATCGCCGGCATTACGCACTTCAAGTAGTTGAACGAAATGAAAACGACCGCCATCCTGGTGAATCGGAGAAATTTCGGTAATGCCAATTACATTAAGATAACGGTTTAAAAGCGGAATATCTGATGCTGCCATTGAAATGGGCCAGTACTGTGTAGACGCCCTGATTTGGAGGTCGGGTTGTATGCTGTATTGATTGGCCACATCTACCCAGTCGGTACCTCCAAGAAGCGCCCGGCGCCCGGCCTCAATCTGTCCGCGGGTCTCTGTTGTAAGATGCCTGAATCGCACAAAACGCTCATCCAATACAAATTTATCTTTGTGTTCCTGAAAGTAATTCTGGGCTTCCTCGCGGGTTACCTGAAGTTCATCGGATCGATTGGAGAGAATGGTTTCTTGTAGTACACTCTTCAGAAGCTGCTCCTCCATGCGTCGTAAACGATCGCGAAGCTGTTGATTTTGTTGCAGCTGCAACCGCCGCGCTTCCCGGACCAGTAACTGGTCGGCAATCCACCGATCGATGTAGGTCTGCAACGCATGGAGAGAATCGGTTGCAAGGGCCGAAGGGGGGATTTCGGTTAACGCTGTGCTGATGGTGAGCTGCTGCCCATGCACACTGGCGATCACTTCATCGGGCATGGTTTGATCACCCCGTGTACAGGAAAAAAGCCCAACCAGGAGCAGAGCCAGTAATGTGAGTTGAATACCGGGCTTCATTATTATTGTATACGCTCGCTGTAAATGCGCAAATTGTATGTATTACGGAGCTGTTCCATGAACTGCTCTTCGCGAATCGGTTGAAAATCGGTGGCTACACGGTGAAAGGCCTCCTCAAAGGTCATGGGCCGGGGAGGGAGAACCTCATTAAGAATAAACACCGCCGATCGGTTTCTGTAGGTGAACGGTTCGGATATCTCACCTTCGCTGAGCGTAGTGAGAATGTGATAAGGATTTGACAATATGTTTGCGGTTTCGTCGCGCACAATACTCAGCTGAGGGATAAGCTCCCGGAGTTCGTCATCGCTTAGCCCTTGTTCGTAGGCGCGAATCCCTTCCAGAACGATAGAGTCTTGCCGGGAGGCGAGCAGGGTGTAGGAATAGCGTTCATCAAACTGATAGCGTTCGCGGTGGTCGTTAAAAAAGGCCCGCAGCTGGGTGGAATCTGCCGTCTCTGCGTTCCAAACCTCCTGATCGGTAACATTATAAACAATCAACCCATCGCGAAATTGCCGAATCTGATCGTCAAAATCGTCAAATCGAGCCCTCGTTTCATCAATCATGATATCACGCACGATGTGATCGCGGTATTCCATGATCCAGTCGGTGCTCATTTGGCCTACGGTAGCGTCTGCATATCGGCTTCCGATCCACGACCAAAAGTCGCCGGCCGTATAATTTTTGTTGTTTGAAGAAATCAAGGTTTGCACGGAAACACTCTGTGGCAGAACAGATTGGGAGATATTCTGATCACGAACCGTAATGGCAAAATCTGCAATTTCGGTTTTCACGTTTTCGTTGATTGAGAGATGCGCTTCACGGGCCACGAAGTTGAGCACATCTCGTTGGGAGGCCCGGCTTCCGGGTAGGTCTTCATACTGTTTCTTAAGGTCTTCAAAACGGTGACGTTCGTTGTGATAGGTTCGAACCGAATCAACCCGAAAAATATGTACACCGTAGCTGGATTGGATAGGTTCGGAGAAAGGGGCATCCACATCGAGCGAGAGCACAGAATCCACAAAATCGCCATTAAACTGCGAAGTGCGCCCGATCCAGCCGATGTCGCCACCGGTTTCTTTGGTTTGCGTATCGTTTGTGAACTGACGCACTACATCGTCCCACTCCACTCCCGACTCAAGAAATGTGTACGCTTCGGCTGCTACAGGGTGTTCGCCATCTTCCGGAATCGCTCCCTGAAAGTAGATGTGGCTGATTTTACGAGCCGGTTGTGCCTCTTTTACATCTTGCAATAAAATGAGGTGATATCCGAACTGTGTGCGTACCGGCATGGATATTTCTCCGGGTTGCAGGCTGTATAGAACATCCTCAAACGGTTTTATGGTTACACCTGCGGTAACCCAGGGAAGTTGCCCGCCCATGGAGCGATGCCCCCGAAAGGTGGAATATTCCCGGTCGAGCTGGTCGATGGGAGTGCCGGACAGAAACTTGCTTCGGGCTTCAATAAGGCGATTTCGGGCGTTTAAACTTTCCATCGGGTGAGACTGTGCATCCAGCGCAATCAGCAAATGAAAAGCGCGCCGCTCTTCCGAACGGCGTTCAATGAACTGGTCGAGCAAAAAATCCTCGACCACATTATCGCGCCATTTGGCCAGAGCAGCCTGCATGGTGTATTCCTGCAGTTCTTCCGAAATTTCGTCCTGATGCCCATAACCCTGGCCTTTACCATATGTTAGTTTCAGGCGAAAGTTGATGTAGTAGGGGAGAAACTCTTCAATATCAGTCCTGGTATAGCTTTGATCGATATTGTTCTGCTGATAATGCTGCACGACCTCTTCCAGAGTTATCGGCTCGTCTGCGATAGACGCCACAACCGTGTTCAGCGAACTTTGGAGAGATTGCGATGCCGCAGAAACAGGAAGCAACAGAAGGCAGACCGCCCAAACGAATAATCTGTATTGAAACATAAAGGATTGGTTAACTTCTCAGTAAAAATATCTGTTTGAAGATAGAAATAATCACAGACAAGTGATGATGCTGAAGCATTAAGATTCTATGATTAGCATCACTCAAAACAGAATGCCTGCAATCGTAGCGGTCATCAGATTGGCAATGGTTCCTGCAATGACCGCTTTGATCCCAAACTCGGCCAGTTCCGATTTACGGTTAGGTGCCAGCCCGCCGATGCCACCGATCTGGATGGCAATGGATGCAAAATTGGCAAACCCACACAATGCAAACGTTGCCATAGCAACGGTTTTCGGTTGCAGAGATTGCGCGGCCACAAACTGCGAGAGCCCTTCAAAAGCGAGGAATTCGGTAAGAACAACCTTAATGCCCAGCAACGCACCCACATCGGCTGCATCGGTAATGGGTATGCCTATCAACACAGCGAAGGGGAAAAAGATCCACCCCAGAATGGTCTGAATCGTCAGGTCCAGGTCTGGGAATAGATGGGTAAGCATTGTTACCTCCCCGAACCAGCCAAGAGCGTAGTTAAACATAGCGATGAGCGCCACAAACGCCAGGAGCATCGCGCCTACGTTTAAGGACAATTTCAGGCCCTCTGATGCTCCGGAAGCGGCCGCGTCGATCCCGTTCTTTTCGGTTTGCTCCACGCTCATTTTCACATCGCCCTTGGTGACGGGCTCCTCGGTTTCAGGATAGAGAATTTTAGCGATCACAAGAGCCGCCGGTGCAGCCATAACACTTGCCGCCAGCAGTTGCTGTGCAAAAAGCTGCCGCCCAACGGAAATAGCCACTTCATTGGCAATGGCGTAGGCATCACCTAAAATCATAATGTAGGCTGCCATAATTCCGCCGGCAATCGTTGCCATACCACCCGACATGACTGTCAACAGCTCGGAACGGGTCATTTTTTCGATGAACGGCTTGATTAAGAGAGGTGATTCGGTTTGCCCCACAAAAATATTGGCCGTTACGGATAGCGACTCTGCTCCCGATGCCCCCATCAGCTTCTGCATTCCTTTCGCCATGTAGCGAACAATGAACTGCAGAATACCGTAGTGGTACAAGATGGTTGTGATGGATGCAAAAAAGACAATGGTTGGCAGCACCTGAAAGGCGAAAAAGAAGCCTAAACTACCCTCAGCAGCCGGGCCGAGAGCAAGATCGCCAAAGACAAAGATGGCTCCTTCGGTCGTAAAATCCAGAACCAATACAAAAAAGCTGGCCAAAAAGTCGAACAGCATCAATGGCCAGCCGAGTGGAGCGAACCATTCTGCAAGCTGTGTTCCTTTAAGTATGAAAACGGCAAAAATAAACTGGATGCTGATGCCCACACCAACCAATCGCCACGATACGTTTTTGCGATTGTTGCTCATCAGCCAGGTGATGCCGATGAGCCCGGCCATGCCAATAATTCCTTGTAAGATATCCATGTAGAAAAATTTTAGGTGAATGGTAGTATCAGTTGCAGATTAATGATCTGAACGGTTGTCATTTTCATCACTTTGGGCCAGTTTAAACGGTCTTGGAGAAGTGCCTTTTCGCACATCGGTAGGGGGGCGAAAACAGTGTCGTGCCCTCGGCTCATAGGCATCGGCCTCGCCGACGAGCACGCGGTCGGCATTTTCAACTACACGCTGCGAAAAGTTGGCCGGCATGCCGCTTTCCGCGCAAATGGCATGGAGTTTGGTTACATATTCGGCGGTGGCAAGAAGGGCCGGCATGGGGTCAAACGGTTTTCCTTCAAAATCCATATCGAGCCCGGCTACAATTACACGCTTTCCTGCATTGGCCAGGTCGTTGGCCACATCCACAACGCGGTCATCAAAAAATTGCGCTTCATCAATGCACACCACTTTACACGATGCGGTAAGCAGCACAATCTGGTCGGCCGTATCTACCGTGATGCCTGGCAGCGCTCGGTTGTTGTGAGATACCACCTCCGAGTCGCTGTAACGATTATCGATAGAGGGCTTTACGATAATGACATCCTGCCCGGCAATAAATGCGCGCTTGGCACGGCGAATCAGTTCTTCGGTTTTTCCGCTAAACATGCCGCCGCAAATTACTTCGATCCAGCCAATGTGGCCCGGCACTTGCCAGGGTTCGTTCATCATAGAAAATGAAACTCTTCAGGTTAAAGCAAGGAATATATCCTACATCACACTAAAACGAAAAGAGAAGTTATAGAACTCTTGGCACGGCAAAAGCTTTACAGGATTTTATCTTCATGTTCCGTTAAAATTCTTTATCATAATACTTCTAAAGCTAACGGCTTCTGTGCCATTCAACTCGATCTGTATCTAATGAAATTAAAGTTACTGCTCACCTTTTTTGTTTTAACACTCTCCATAACCCCTCTCTCGGCTCAGCTTTTAGAAGATTTTGAGAATGGAGATAAAGGGTTTTGGAATACTGCCATCGTCGATTTGCCCACAGGGAGCTGGTTTATGGATCAGGCGCTGATTGGATCCGACTCACGTGATCGTAAAGTTGGCTCTCAATCGGTTCGTATTCGTACCAGTGGTGGTACCAACGGAACACTGCAAATGCAGTTCGATTTTCCCGATGGTGCTCAGATAGTACAATTTTATCTGGCCAATTCCGGTTTTGCCAATGATATTAACGGCGTTCTTCAGGTCGAGTACTCAACAACGGGCGGCAGCAGCTGGCAGGCGTTGGGAGGTCCAATCACAGCTCCGGATGATGAATTAGAGCTGCAAACGCTACCGGTTGAAGTTGAAGGTCCCATTCGTTTTCGTTTCCGTCATGTGTCCGGCGGACGAATGAATATTGATGAAGTTTTCATCGAACCATTTTTAGATCCGCAGCCCGATGCCACACTCTCTGTTCGGCGCGGTAACGATACGGTTGAGGAAGGCAGTACACTTACATTTCCCACACAAAATGTCGGGAACAACACCACCATTAATCTCCGCTTTAGAAATCTGGGAGAACCCGATTTGGTTGTATCGGATGTGTCATTGCAATCCGGAAACGAATTTTCAATTTCAGGTGATGGCGCCGGTACCTACGAGATGTTTGAGGAGGGAAATCTATCAGTTACCTTTTCTCCGACCGAGGCCGGATCGTTTAGCGATGTGCTAACATTTTCATCTAACGATCCCAATACACCACAATTTACAATAGATCTTGCGGGTTCAGGTGCTTCTGAAGCGGATGTTATCACCATAGCCGAAGCGCGTGAGTTTGAACTCGGCACGCGGGTCACGGTAGCGGGCCGCGTTTCATTGGGTAATGAGTTTGAAGGCCCCGCTTTTATCCAGGATGAAACAGCAGGTATTGCCGTGTTCTGGAGCCCTTTTCACACCACAGTACAGCGGGGCGATTCCGTTATCGTAACCGGTCCGCTGACGGAATTTAATCCGATCAACGGAACCCCACGCACCTTTCTGCGCCAGATTGCTCCTTTTGAAGGTGACGACAACATTACGTTCGAAATTGTTGATGTGCCGCAAGAGCTGGTAGAGCCACAATTGATTACCCTTG
>JBLRWS010000006.1:0-71478 GCA_047921075.1 Balneolaceae bacterium
GTTGGCGGTGGGCTGGAAAACCTTTGGAAATCTGATTTGGTGGGCGTGTATGGCCTCGACGGGCAATTCATTAAAAGCTTCGGTCAATACGACCCGTCGATCAGAGAGAGCAAAAAATATCTTGTATTCCCGGTCATCGATGTAAACGTTGAACAACAGGTTTTAGCAAGTATCCAAATGAGCGGATACCGCATTCAGCTTTATGATCTCCAGACGGGTGAGCGGCTGGGGTGGTTTGGAACAAAACCGGCCCATTTTACGGAGCCCGAAAGCCCGATACGTGCCCATGATTCACGTCAGCAAATCATTGAGAAAAGCATTGGTACAAGCTCTGCAATTGGCACTTTTATTACATCCGATTACGTTCTTCTGAATTTCGAAAATGTAACGACTTCATTTTTTCAAACGAATGACTTCAACGATAAAGAGCCGTACATCGCTGTCTATGACATCGAAACATTCGATCTGGTGGGCGAAATCAGGTTGCCCTATATTCTTTCGCACGTTGCCAACGATCGGCTCTACCTGAGAAAAGATGACAACCCCGACAATTATACCATCAGCGTGTATGAACTATCGAGTGAGGCGCTGTAGAATAATCCTGTTTGTTATTCTACTGCTGGTATGTGGTCAAAGTCTATCCTGATGTCTTCTTTGCAGGCGCTTACTAAAAACCAGGCACACATCAACCAGCAAACCTTTTTCATAGAGACTCTTTTTTTTGGGGGGTATGAATGAGATTGCAAGTTTTGGAATTACGTAGTGAACATCAAGCGTGATGCGGGTTTTTTACATGGGGTTGGCTGGAAGGCCTTGACACATCTACCCTCAATTCGCCCACCCCGAAAAAAATAATTTGCATCGAACCCGCAAAGTGCCCTATCATTTAAGCAATGAAATTTTTCGCAAAGCATACCGCCCTTTTTTGTCTCTGTATGATGTGCATGTGTTGCCGCACGTGATGCAGAGGGTATAGCTTTTTGATGTGTTTGATCAAAGCCCTCTGGGAAACCGGCAGGGCTTTTTTCTTTTCACGCATTTGCGATTTGTTCTTTTTCAAACATGGAATCTTATCAAGAAAGGTGGAGGGACAGGCCCTGCGAAACCTTAGCAACCGCTCCGATGACAATTGGAGGTCAGGTGCTAAATCCTGCTCCGATGGTTATCGGGGAAAGATGAGATGAACAGGCACCGCCTCTGTGCGGATCGTAAAGCCTCTTCTGATCATCTTGTAACCAGGATGTTCGGAAGAGGCTTTTTTTGTTTGATTTCATGACGACAACCATCTGCCCAAGCAGGAACCTTAAACCTAATCAAAACACCGTTGAGACGTACATACAACGACTGGTACACCAAAAACATGCGGGGCACGCCCGAAAAGGCCGCTGAAACCGATGCCATCGAAAACCGACTGGACAACGTCCGCACCATCGCCATTGTGGGAATTTCGCGAAACCGGCACAAAGACAGCCATTTTGTAGGCCGATACCTTAAAAATGCGGGATATAAAATCATTCCGGTCAATCCCGGCGCGGATGAGATTCTGGGGGAGAAGGCGTACCCCGACCTGGCGTCGATCCCCGAACCGGTAGATGTGGTCGACATTTTCATCAAACCAGACCATGTACCGGCCATTGTGGATCAGGCGCTGGCCATCGGGCCGAAAGCGATCTGGCTGCAGCTGGGCACCGGCACCCACCCTGCCGAAGCGGCAAAGGCCGAAAAAGCGGGCGTTCAACTTGTACAAAACCGATGCATCAAGGTAGACCACCAATTTTTAATTCGCGACCGGGACGACGGCATCCGCTCCTGACCCAATCACGATCCAACCGACTGACATTCCAACGAAAACCCAACATTAACACGCTATGAGCACAAACGGACAACCCAAAACGTACCATTTCGACACCCTGCAGCTTCACGCCGGGCAGGAACCCGATCCCACAACCGGATCGCGGGCCGTGCCGATTTACCAAACCACATCGTATCAGTTCGAGAATACCGAGCACGCGGCCACTCTTTTTGCACTGAAGGAGTTCGGAAACATCTACACGCGCATCATGAACCCCACCACCGATGTGTTCGAGAAGCGGATCGCTGCACTGGAAGGCGGGGCCGCCGCTGTGGCTACGGCTTCGGGGCAGGCCGCGCAGTTTCTGGCCATCACCAACCTGGCGCAGGCGGGCGACAATATCGTCTCTACCCAAAACCTGTATGGCGGCACCTACAATCAGTTTAAAGTAACCCTGCCGCGGCTGGGCATCCATGTAGCGTTTACCGAGAGTGATGAGCCTGCCGATTTTGAGCGGCTGATTGATGACAAAACACGTGCGATTTATGTGGAAAGCATCGGGAACCCGCGTGGCAATGTGCCGGATTTTGAGGGCATTGCTGCGGTGGCCAAAAAGCACGGCGTGGCACTGGTTGTAGATAACACGTTTGGCGCAGCGGGCGCCATCGCGCGGCCGATTGATCACGGTGCCAACGTGGTGGTGCAATCGGCCACCAAGTGGATTGGCGGGCACGGCACCAGCATCGGCGGCGTACTGGTCGATGCCGGAAACTTTAACTGGGGCAACGGCCGCTACCCGCTCTTTACCGAGCCCTCTCCCTCGTATCACGGCCTGAACTTCTGGGAGGTGTTTGGCGACGGCGGCCCATTTGGCAATATCGCCTTTGCGATTCGCGCCCGCGTGGAAGGGCTGCGCGATGTAGGACCGGCGCTTTCGCCATTTAACAGTTTTCTGCTGCTGCAGGGGCTGGAAACGCTCTCGCTGCGTGCCGAGCGTCACGCCCAAAACGCGTTGAAACTGGCCCAATGGCTGGAGCAGAGCGAGCACACAAGCTGGGTTCAATACACCGGGCTGCCCGATCATCCCCATCACGAAAACGGAAAGAAATACCTGCGTGAAGGGCGATTCGGAGCGGTACTCACCTTTGGGGTAAAAGGTGGTTATGATGCAGCCCTGCAGTTTATTGAAGGTGTGGAGCTGGCCAGCCACCTGGCCAATGTAGGCGATGCCAAAACGCTGGTTATACACCCCGCCTCCACCACCCATCAACAGCTGACGGAGACCGAACAGGCGGCCGGCGGAGTGAAAGAAGATCTGGTTCGCGTGTCGGTCGGCATCGAACACATCAACGACATTATCGGCGATTTTGAACAGGCCTTTAAGAAGATAAAGGTGACCGCTTGAGTTCTTCGGGATAAACCTTGAAAGGGCCAACATACTCCCCTCTTCCAACGCTTTTGGGAAGGGGAATTCTAAACTGAATCAAAAATCTCAACCATCAAAGCACGTCCTCTTCAAAGGGGGACATCATAAAAAAACCCGGCTCCGAAAATCGGAACCGGGTCGTCACCATAACGCCGGAAGGAACTTTTTAGCGGAAGGCCAACCGGCATCACAGCAAACCAAAGATACAAAATGAGTAATCTAAAATTCGCATACTGGGTCCCGAATGTTAGCGGCGGCCTGGTGGTATCCACCATCCCACAACAGACACGCTGGTCGTTTGAGGCCAACAAAGAGTACGCGCAGACGGCCGAGCAAAACGGCTTCGAGTACGCGCTGCTGCAGACGCGGTTTATTGCCAGTTACGGCGCCGACAAGCAGCTTGAAGCCGCCGCCCTGGGGTCTGCCCTGGCCGCAGTCACGAAAAAGATTCGCCTGATCTCTGCCGTTCACCCCGGCTTGTGGCATCCGGCTGTGTACGCCAAAATTCTCTCCACGATTGATCAGGTTAGCGGAGGGCGAGTCGCGGTAAATGTAGTAAGCGGCTGGTTTAAAGGTGAATTTACCGCCTTCGGCGAACCGTGGCTGGAGCACGACGAGCGGTACCGGCGATCGGAAGAGTTTATTCGCGTACTGCGTGCCCTGTGGACCGAAGAGAAAGCGACCTATCGGGGCGATTTTTACCGCCTGACCGATGCGCCACACAAGCCGAAGCCGAAAGAGAACGGTATTCCCGTTTTCCAGGGCGGCAACTCCAAAGCGGCCCGAAAAATGGCAGCCCGCGTTTCCGATTGGTACTTCATGAACGGAAACACCAACCGCGGTATTCGCGAGCAGATTGACGATGTGCAGGGGCTGGCCAAAAAAGAAGGGCGTAACGTGAAGTTTGCCTTAAACGGTTTCGTCATTGTGCGCGACACCGAGGAAGAGGCCGTGGAACAGCTCGAAGCGATCATCGGCCACGCCAACGAAGAGGCGGTAGAAGGTTTTCGGGATGCGGTACAACAGGCCGGCGCCTCCACACCCGACGGTGAAGGGATGTGGGCCAACTCATCGTTCGACGATCTTGTGCAGTATAACGACGGGTTCAAAACGGGGCTCATCGGTACGCCGGAGCAAGTAGCCGATCGTATTATTGAGCTGAAGCAGCTGGGTGTAGACCTGATTCTGACCGCCTTTCTAAACTACGACACCGAGCTGGAAGCGTTCGGTAAAACCGTCATTCCGCTGGTGCGCGAGAAAGAAGAGGCACTGCAAAGGAAGGAGGCGGCCGCATGAACGTTCTTGGCATATCCGGCAGCCTGAGCCGCCACTCCAAAACGGAGCTGGCTGTACAGGTTGTGCTCGACACCATCACAACCATTGCACCGTACGCATCGGTAAACCGGATATCTCTATCCGAGGCCGACATCGCCTTTTGCGACGGCAGCCATCCCGATCTGTACGACGGTGATACACGGCGGGCGATCGACGCCATAGCCGGCGCCGACCTGCTGATCGCCGGCTCCCCCATTTACCGGGGGAGCTACAGCGGGGCGTTCAAAAATCTGTTCGACCTGATACCCAACGACGCCCTGCGTGGCAAAACCGTTGGCATTGTAGCCACAGGTGGTTCCCATCATCATTATCTGGCGATTGACCATCTGTTTCGCCCGCTATTCAGCTACTTCCGCGCCTACGTGGTGCCGGGCGGCGTGTATGTATCAAACAGTGCCTACAGCGATGGCTCCATTACGGATGAGGGCATTCGATCGCGGTTGCAAAACCTTGGATTGGAAGCTGTTTGCATGGCCGAGTCACTACAGGCTACGTATCAGGGGCCTGACCTGCCCTCCATCAAACGAGAATCACTTGTTAACCCACAAAACCAATCGAAATGACCATGAGTACCTCAACAACCATTCAGTTAACCAACCATCAGCAACTTGAACACTCCATTCTGAACCTGATAAAAGGAATACGGGATCATCCGGAACGGGCCAATGCTGTATTTAAGGCCAAATCAACGCTTCGTGATGGATTTGTAGCCAAGGTGAATATCCGCGATTTCAGCTTTCTCTCTGACGAACCGCAAGATCTGGGCGGCACCGATCTGGGCCCCAGCCCTGTAGAATATGTACTTGGGGCGTTCGCCGCCTGTCAGGAAATCGTCATCAAAGCCTACGCCACCGTGCTGGGTATCGAGGTTACAACGGTGAAGGTTCAGGTAGAGGGGAATCTCGATCTGCACGGTTTTCTTAACCTGAGCGATGAACGGCCCGGCTTTACCGGTGTTTCATATACAACCGTCATCGAAACAGATGAAACCGACCCGGACAAACTGAAGCAGCTCGAATACTTTTCCGTAAACAGATGCCCGGTTCTCGACATCATCCAAAACCCGGTACCGGTAAACGGAACCTTAGAGTTTGTGCCCACCGGGCAACTTGAATCACAGAGATAAATAGCTGACAACCGAGCACCTCGGAGTGTTCCAAACAGAATCGATACAACCATGAATCAAGGCATCACAAAAACTACCTTAAACAGCGCGTTTGTCACCGAATCGGGTTTCCGTTTTGAAAAGCCCGACGTGGCCTACAAAACCTGGGGCAATCTGAACGCCGAACGTGATAATGCCGTGGTGATATGCCATGCACTTACCGGACACGCTGCGGCAGATGAGTGGTTTCCGGGGCTTCTGGGTGACGGAAAAATCTGCGATCCGGGCCGTCATTTCGTGATCTGCATCAACGTTCCGGGAAGCTGCTACGGATCGGTGGGGCCGTTGACCGTGAACCCCAAAACCGGCACCCCCTATCTCGGCAACTTTCCTGACATCACCATCCGCGATATGGTTCGATTTCAGCAGCAGCTGCTCGATGAGCTGGATATTCGGGGAATAGAGCTGGTGATTGGCGCCTCACTCGGCGGTATGCAGGCGCTGGAGTTTGCCATTATGGAACCACGGGTGCGGTCGGCGGTGCTGATCGCGATGGGGAAGGCGCACTCTCCCTGGGCCATCGGCATCAGCCATGCGCAGCGCCACGCCATCTATGCCGATCCCAACTGGAACGGTGGATTTTACGAACCGGGCAAAGGGCCCGATCGCGGAGTAGCCGCTGCACGGATGATGGCGATGATCACCTACCGCACCCCGGAGGACTATCAACAAAAATTTGGGCGCAGCCTGCAGGGGCATTCCGACCGCTTTCAGGTGGAATCGTATCTCGAGTACCAGGGCGAAAAACTGGCCCGCCGGTTTGATGCAAATACGTACGTGATTTTATCCAAAGCCATGGATACGCATGACATCGAACGGGGCCGGGATTTTGCCGAACGGGTACTGAACCGGGTAGAGATTCCTGTGCAGATTGTTGGCATCACCAGCGATCACCTCTACCCCGTGCAGGAACAGAAAGAGATTGCCGCTCTGCTGCCCAACGGCCGTTACTACGAAATTGATTCCCCCTACGGACACGACGCTTTTCTGATCGAGTTTGAACAGCTTCACCGAATTGTACATCCCTTTACACACATTCAACAAATTGTAACCGCATAACCATGACCAACAGACCATTGGCTAAATCCATCTACCCGCTGCACCATACCAACAAGAAACAGATTCCCGTTTTTATTGCCGGTACCGGAGCTGTCGGCAACACCCTCATCCGGCAGTTCCGCGAGGTGCAAACCGGCTCGCATTGGGTGGCCGGTATCTGCAACAGCAAACGTGTATTCTGGTATGCATCACCCGCACAGAACATTTCGCAGCGCGATCTGAACCGTGGCGTACCCCGCAACTGGGAGTCGGTGGTGCGCGAGTTGGCCGGCTTCGAAGCGGCTCCTGTATTTGTGGATGCAACCGGGGCACAGGAGGTGGCCGATCTCTATCCGCAGCTTCTGAAGAGCGGGATCCACGTTGTTACAGCCAGCAAACTGGCCAACAGCGGATCACAGGCTCACTTTAGAACATTGGCCTCCCTGTCTCAGTCAAACGGAGCTCACTTCCTGTACGAAACCAACGTGGGTGCCGGGTTGCCCATTATCGGAGCCATACAGCAGTTGACTGCCTCCAACGATACCATTCTCTCCATCCGCGGCGTGCTGTCGGGAACCATGACCTATCTCTTTTCCGAACTGGATGCGGGTGTCCCCTTCAGTAAAGCGGTACTGAAGGCGCGGCAGCTTGGATATGCTGAACCGGACCCGCGCGACGACCTTTCCGGTGAGGATGTGGCACGGAAGATGATGATTCTTGCGCGAACGGCCGGGTTGATTGTGGAGCGGGATCAAGTAGAGGTAGAAAATCTTACGCCGGAACCGCTACGAGATGCCGACAGCACCCGCTTTCTCGATACGCTGAGCGATTATGACAACGAGTGGCGCGAGCGGCTGGATACACTGAAAGAGCGCGGACAAACGCTCCGCTACATCGGCGAACTTGAGGGAGGCACCATTCGGGTTGGACTGCGCGAGGTGGATCTGAACTCACCGTTTGGCCGGCTCTCGGGAACCAACAATCTGGTGGTGATCCGATCGCGGCGTTACAACGATCAGCCGCTGATCATTCAAGGCCCCGGTGCAGGAAAAGAGGTGACCGCTGCCGGGCTGATGGCTGACATCATGAACATTCAACCGTGAGGATTTTTGTGAGCCGGGTTATCGAGATTGTTATAAAATGATCTCAAAGCGAATGTACCTACCCATTTAAACCGGGCACAATCCCCATCAACACCCTTCTTCAATAAACAGCTTCCGTCTGTCGTGCGTCGGGCGGTTTGGAAATGGCGGTGGGGTATCATCCAGGAAACTGAGAATAGCTGCCGCTGTTTGTACACGAGCTTCGGGAATGGCCCACAGCACGTAGTTCGGAAACACCACCCACCGTCTCCCCATCCCTCCCACCTATCCCCACTTTTTACAAAATCGCTTTCTATAACTCATAAAAAGCGATTGTAAAACCATCTATGATTAATTCTATATAAAAAAACTTTTCCCCTTGACATAATGGGAGTGCTTGAAGTACATTGTGGGAGAAAGTGGGAGATAGTGGGGAAAAATTAGCAAGCCACATCGGTGACCCTCCCGCAACCGTTAGCAATCAACCTGTTCCAACGTGCCAAGCTTTAAAGGGGAATACGAACACAGCGTAGACAACAAAGGCCGGGTTGCCTTTCCTGCCAAGCTACGCAAAGCGCTCAGTCCGGACGCGAAGGAGAGCTTTACCCTGCTGCGCGGACTGGAACCGTGCCTCTACCTCTATCCCGGCGATGAGTGGGAGAAGGTGGAAGATAAGCTGGCCACCATTAGCAGCTTTTCGAAAGAGGGCCGCACGGTAAAGCGAAATTTCCTGCGCTACGCCGAAGACTTTACCCTGGACAAGCAGAACCGCATACCGCTTCCCTCCCATCTGAAAGAGTATGCCGGAATCGACGGCACCGCCATCTTTATCGGTAGCGGTGAACGAATCGAAATTTGGTCGCCCGAAAAGCTTGAGGCTGTGGATGAGGCGCTTACCGACGAATCGTATCAGGAACTGTTCGAAAAAGTAATGGGTGGCGGAAATGACAGTCTCGATTAACATGGCAGAATACTACACACATCATCCCGTCTTACTCCACGAATCAATTGACTATCTGATTTCAGACATCGGCGGCTATTATGTAGATGCAACCCTCGGCGGTGGCGGCCATTCCATAGAAATTTTAAACCGGCTGGACGCCAATGGCCGTCTTTTTGGTGTTGACCAGGATATGGAAGCTCACGAGGCGGCAGCCGACCGTATTGGTGATGACGACCGGTTTGTGCCGGTGTACGGAAACTTTGGCGACCTTCTCACTCTGCTGCCACCCGATCTTCATGCTCAATTTGATGGTATTCTGTTCGATTTAGGAGTGAGCACCCATCAGCTCAAAGAGGCCGAACGAGGGTTCAGTTTTCAACATGAGGGCCCGCTTAATATGCGCATGAGTGAGTTAAGCGGCCTTTCTGCCTACGAGGTTGTAAACAGCTACAGTTACGAAAAACTTCGTGATGTGATTTTCCATTACGGTGAAGAGCGTCGAAGCCGGGAGATTGCCCGGTCAATTATCGACGCCCGCCCGCTTGAGACCACCACCGATTTAAAAACAGCGGTGACGAATGTAGTAAAGGGTCAGCATCAGGTAAAATCGCTGGCGCGGGTATTTCAGGCGATTCGCATTGAGGTGAATCGCGAGCTGGATGTATTGAAAACAGCACTGGAGTCGACCCTTCCCCTGCTGAGGCCCGGCGGACGCATTGTGGCCATCTCGTACCATTCGCTGGAAGATCGCCTCGTAAAGCATTTTTTTAAGAGTGGAAATTTTGAAGGCACCATCCAAAAAGATTTTTACGGCCACCCGATTGTGCCGCTTAAGCCGGTGGTCTCGTCTATCATCACCCCCGGCGATGAGGAGAAAAAGGTCAACCCTGCCTCCCGTAGTGCAAAAATGAGAGTAGCCGAACGGCTGGAGGACGTCTCATGAATCATATGAAAACCATGTTAAAGGAGCCGGTTCCCAAGAAGAACCGGCGTACGCTCTCCGGCAACAATCGGAGTGGCGGCTCGGCACCGGCCGGCAAAAAAACCTATACAGGCGGTTACCCACCCCATGGCAGACGGGTAGCTGATATCCCGAAAGCAAAAAAGCAAAGCTTTCCATCTATTACTCCCTGGAAAGTTATCCTCGCAAGTTTCTTGATTGGAGTTTGCGGGCTTCTCTATATCGGCCATGTATTTGGCACGCAGCAGGTACTGCATGAGGTGCAGCAGCTCGAAGCAGAATTTAACCGTGCACAGCGGCTGCACAACGAAAAGCGTCTGGAATACGACCGGCTGGTCGGGCCAAAAGAGATTTACGACAAAGCACGCCGCGAGGGCTTCATTAATGCCGGCCCGGCGGATCAGGTACTCCATGTAAAACCGTAACACATACCATGAACGAGCGATCTGCAATTATGGGAAGGATGTTTATCCTGATGGGGTTCATATTTCTGCTCCCCTTTGCCATTTTTGTGCAGATGTTTCGGGTGAATGTGATGGAAGGTGACGGTTTGCGGGAACTTTGGAACTCCCAGGCGATCGATTTCATCGCCATTCCGGCCGAGCGTGGTAAAATATACGATGTCAACGGCTCTGTGCTGGCCACCAATTCTGTGGTATACAAAGTAGCGATAGACCCCCACTATCCCGGTGTAACAGCCGATAAGCTTCAGCAGGTTTATCAAGCCGTTGCGTCTCACACCGGCCGTTCGGCATCCACCTACCAAAGCCGGGTTCGCAGCGCACCGGCCAATTCACGATATGTAGTACTTGAGCGGTCTGTTCCCGTACAGGCGTACGACGACCTTCGTGCCCTGGGCATTCGGGCGGTGATTCTGGAACAGGAATTTCGTCGGCTCTATAATTTTGATGCCCTTGCTGCCCATGTGCTTGGGTATGTAAACCACAACATGGACGGCATGAACGGGCTGGAAGCGTATTATGACGATGTGCTTCGCGGTGTTGATGGCCGGCAGCAGGTGCGCCGCGACCGCGCCAACCGAATTTTTGCCTATGTAGGCGCTCCGCGGCAGCAGCCGCAGCAGGGCCACTCACTGCATTCTACCATCGACTCTTTTATTCAGGCAATCGCCGAAGAGGAGCTGGAACGCGGGGTACGGCATCACCGCGCCAAAAGCGGCACAGCCATTGTTATGAACCCCAAAACCGGGGCCATTAAAGCAATGGCCAACTTTCCGACTTTTAATCCCAATCATCCCGGTGCCGATGAATCGGAAAATCGACGGAATTTTGCCGTAGCGGACATGATGGAACCCGGATCTACCTTTAAGCTGGTTACGGCTGTTGCCGCTGTACAGCAGAACCAGGTATCGTTCGATGAGGTTTTTGAAACACCTGAAAGTGGCCAGATACAGATTCACGGGCAGTGGATGCGCGACCACGACCCGCTCGGCTCCCTCTCCTTTACACAGGCCATTGCCAAATCATCCAACATCGCCACCTCCGAAATAGCGATGCGCATTGAGCCGGAAACCTTTTTCCAATATGCCCGCAATTTTGGCTTTGGCACCCAAACTCAAATTGACCTGCCGAATGAATCGAGAGGGCGGCTGCAACGTCCCTACGAATGGAGTATGGTTACCCAGCCCTGGCTCTCGATCGGTTACGAAATGCAGGCCACTCCCCTGCAGATTCTGCAGGCGTACGGTGCGTTTGCAAATCAGGGCAAGATGATGAAACCGTATGTGGTAGAATCTATTACCAATGAATTTAACAGCGTTGTTCGCCGCACACGCCCGGAAATGATCCGAAAAGTGGCCGACCATGAAACCATCAACAAACTGCTTCCGGTGTTTGAGACCGTTGTTTCCGATTCCGGAACAGCCGGATGGGCCGCGGTAGACGGATTGAAAATTGCGGGCAAAACGGGGACGGCTCAAAAATTTATAGATGGACGCTACACCACCGCCTACCGAGCTTCCTTTGCCGGATTTTTCCCCGCCGATGACCCTGAGTATGTAATGCTGGTGATCCTGGATGAACCGCGTACCAGTTTCTATGGAGGGTTCACGGCCGGTTCCATTTTTAAAGAGATTGCCACACGCATTGCCGGACTCGACAGCCGCCTGCACCGCAACAAGTGGCCGGTTGTTGCAGACGCTGCACCGCCTGAAACTCCCTCTGTAACCGGACTCTCCCTCGCACAGGCATCTGCCATTTTAGACGTTTTTGGCGCCCGGGTAAAAACCACGGGCAACGGATCGTTTGTCATAGCGCAGCAACCGGAAGCGGGCACGCCATTAGCCGGAAACAGAACCGTACAACTGGAGTTTGGAACCATACAGCCCGACGATGCCCGCGAAGGGATGGTGCAGATCCCCGACCTTCGCTCGATGAGCATGCGACAGGCTGCAACAATTGTCCGATCGCTGGGGCTCGAGTTTGAACGGGTTGGCAGCGGCACCATTTACAATCAATTTCCTTTGGCCGGCGAGTGGATGCGAACCGGACGCACTGTAACCGTTCGCGGACGTGCACGCGCCATTGAACAGGCCATCACCATCGCAGAAAACGAATGACCATCACCGATCTCATCACATATTGCAACCCGATTGCACACACCCGTGGCACTGCGCCGCTAACGGGTGTACTGCGTGATGACTCTCGCACTGTAGAGCCGGGCGATCTGTTTATTGCGATTAAAGGGCATGCCGCAGATGGACACGATTTTATCCCGCAAGCTGTACAGCGCGGCGCGTCGGTTATCATTACCGAAAAAGAGGTTGAAACCACAGGCGATCATATAACCTGGCTGCAGGTCTCCTCCACTCGTGAATTAGCCGGCCCGCTGGCCCATCAGCTACTTGGCAATCCTGCCCAGCAGCTGCACATGATCGGCGTGACCGGCACCAATGGAAAAACAACTGTTGCCACACTCATTTGGCAGGCTCTCACAAAACTTGGAAAAGCAGCCTCTCTGCTCGGCACCGTCGAGAAGCGGGTGCTCACTGAAAAGGTGGAAAGCCGGCTCACCACATCCGGCCCTGCAGAACTGGCTCTCGATATTGCCAGCATGGCTAAAGCGGGCAGCGGCTATCTAGTGATGGAAGTTTCATCACATGCGCTCGATCAACACCGAACAGCCGGAATTCCTTTCAGTACGGCGATTTTTACCAATCTGAGCCTCGATCATCTCGATTACCACCGAACGATGGATGCCTACGCTGAAGCCAAAAAGAGATTATTTAACGGGCTGTCGAAGCATGCAACGGCCATCACCAATGTATCGGACCCGTATGGTCGGTTTATGATCTCCGACACGAACGCACAGCTGCATCGTACCGGGTTTGTACATGACGGTGATGACGATGCGGCTGCAATCGAGATTCTCTCTTCCGATGAAACCGGCATGGTACTTCGTGTGGGAGCAGACACTATTGAAACGCCTCTGATCGGCCGGTTTAATGCAATGAATGTGGCACAAGCTTTTCTGGCCCTTCGTTCACTTGGCTTTACACCCTCACAGGCGGCATCTGCTCTTGCAGCAAGTTCCGGCGCACCGGGACGCCTCGAACGGGTAACCGCCGGCGACACTGCGTACCGACAGCCGGTGGTTCTGGTCGATTATGCCCACACGCCCGACGCTCTCAAAAATGTACTCAAAACGCTGAAAGGATTTAAGAAACCGGGCCAGCAGCTGATTGTGGTCTTTGGGTGCGGCGGCGACCGCGACACCTCCAAGCGTCCCGCCATGGCCGCCATCGCCGAGCTGTATGCCGATGAGATTGTAGTCACCTCCGATAATCCCCGAACAGAAGACCCCGAGCAGATTATTGATGATATTTTCGCCGGTTTCAAGGAGCCGAAAAAAATTCGTTCCATCACCTCCCGGCGAGATGCTATTCGGGAAGCGATCCGTATTGCCGATGCGGGAGATATTGTACTCATTGCCGGCAAAGGCCACGAAACGTATCAGGAGATTAACGGCGAACGGCACCACTTTGATGACCGTGAAGAAGCGCGCAAAGCGCTGAGCAACCGCAACGGAAACCATGCGGGGGTGGCCTGATGCTCTACGCGCTACTGGATTGGCTTGACAAACTGTATGATATACCCGGGTTTGGTGCCTTCGACTTTATCACTACCCGAACGGCTTTTGCGGCATCTACTGCGCTTCTGATCAGTCTGCTGGTAGGCCGGTACATCATTCACTGGCTGCAACGCATGCAGCTTAAAGAGACCATCCGTGAAGATATTGGCCTCGATCATCACCTGGCAAAAGCCTCCACCCCCACCATGGGCGGCGTCATTATCATATTGGCTACCGTGCTGCCGGCACTTCTCTGGATGAGCATGACCAATATTTACACATGGATGATTATAGCCGTGATGCTCATTTTGGGCGGCGTTGGTTTTGCCGATGACTACATCAAAGTGGTACGAAAGGACAAGTCGGGCCTGCATGGATGGTTTAAAATTGCCGGGCAGGTAACCGTTGGCCTGCTGGTGGGTGCACTGCTCTACTGGTGGCCGAGCTTTCAGGAGTTTAACACCCTGGCTACGGTCCCCTTTCTAAAAAATGTAAATGTGGATTACGCCATTCTGGGCGAATCGCTGGGTTGGGTCATCTACATCCCGGTCGTCATTTTTGTGATTACTGCGGTGAGCAACGCGGCCAACCTTACCGACGGCCTGGACGGACTTGCAGCCGGAACCTCGGCCATAGCCGGCACTATTTTGGGAATTTTTGCCTACGTATCAGGCCGTGTAGACTTCTCCAACTTTCTGGACATTATGTATCTGCCCGGCTCAGGAGAGCTTACCATTTTTGCCGCTTCACTGGTTGGTGCCTGCATCGGTTTTCTCTGGTTCAATACCCATCCGGCCTCCGTTTTTATGGGGGATACCGGCTCGCTGGCCATCGGCGGTGCACTGGGTGCGCTGGCACTGATGATTCATAAAGAGCTGCTGCTGCCCATTATTTGCGGAATCTTTTTTGTGGAAACGCTGTCGGTCATCATTCAAACCACCTGGTTCAAATACACGAAAAGAAAATATGGCGAAGGCCGCCGTGTGTTTTTGATGACCCCCATCCACCATCACTTTGAGAAAAAAGGGTGGCCCGAGTCAAAAATCGTAGTTCGTTTCTGGATTATTGCCATCCTCCTTGGAATTCTAAGCCTTTTAACCCTGAAAATCCGATGATCGACGTCTCAGGCAAACATATTGTTGTGGTTGGTGCCGCCCGAAGCGGGTTGGCCGTAGCTGCGCTGCTGGCATCGAAACAGGCAGAGGTGTTTGTAACCGATACCGGTGCCATCGACGCGGTCTCCAAAAAGGAGCTGGACAAGCTTGGCATTCCCTTTGAAGAAGGCGGGCACTCCCCGCGCAGCAAGGATGCCGAGTTGCTGGTAATCAGTCCCGGTGTGCCCTCCGAAGCACCCATTGTACAGCAGTATATCGGCGAAGGAAAAGGTGTCTATTCAGAAATTGAAGTGGCCAGCTGGTACAACCAAAGCCCCATGATAGCCGTAACCGGAAGCAACGGGAAATCGACGGTGGTAAACTGGATGGCCGATACCTGGCAGCGTGCCGAACGTGACTGTCTATTGGCCGGGAATGTAGGGGTGGCCTTTTCGCAGGTGGTGGAGCAATCATCCCCCGAAAAAATGGCCATTCTGGAAGTAAGCAGTTTCCAGCTCGATCATATTCACTCTTTCTCCCCCTTTATCAGTGTATTGCTGAATGTTACCCCCGACCATCTGGACCGCTACAATCACTCTTTTAAGGCGTACGCGGCATCCAAAATGCGCATCACTGAAAATCAGACAGCCGATGACTGGTTCATCTACAATGCAGATGACACCGTGTGCAAACAGCTGGCCAACAGCCTGAAGCAACGCGATAACACTCCGCAGCAACTCGCCTTTTCGATTCACGACGAGGTGGAGCAAGGCCTGTTTCTACGAAACGGGAAAATGATATGTAAACTCAACGAAACGGACGAGGTTCTAATGAACGTGCAGGATATGGGAATTCCCGGAAAACACAATCTTCAAAACGGCATGGCCACCGCGCTTGCGGCCCGTGCTGCCGAAATTAAAAACGACCGCCTTCGCGAAAGCCTCGAGCTTTTTGAAGGCATTCCCCACCGGCTCGAATTTGTTCGGGACTTGGAAGGTGTGCGCTACTTTAACGACAGCAAAGCTACCAACATCAACGCGGTTTGGTACGCCCTGGACTGCTTCGACACCCCCATGGTTTTGATTCTTGGCGGGCGCGACAAGGGCAACGACTATCTGGAGCTGGAAGCTCAAATCCGCAAAAAGGTACACACCATTATCGCGCTCGGCGAAGCCAAAGAGAACATCCGTTCGCAGCTGGGCAATGTGGTGCCCAACCTTATGGAAGCCGACACCATCCAGCAAGCCGTAAAGTCGGCAGCAAAACAGGCAAAGCGCGGCGAAGTGGTGCTACTTAGCCCCGCCTGCTCCTCGTTCGATATGTTCAAAAACTACGAAGACCGCGGCGACCAGTTTCGGCAGGCCGTCATTAATCTTTAAAAACGGAACACGTTATCCTCTACACATCACCAAATAGCAATCTCAGCTCCATACTCGGCACCAGCCAGGAAGATCTCGAAACCAAAGGACGCCGCAGCGACCGCGTACTTCTTGTATGCGTAATTCTGCTGATGATGGTAGGCACGCTGGCGGTCTACTCATCCATCGCCTACTTTGCGCAGGCGCACGGAACCACAGCGGGATCGCTCGCCACCGGCCACATCATCAAGCTGGGAATTGCCTTTTTTGTGATGCTGATCGTTTCCAAGATCGAATACACACACATCGCCAAATTCAGCCGAATTGCCGTAGTCATCAGCTGGGTGCTGCTCATTGCCACCATGCTCTATGGTGATATGGTGTTCGGCGCACGGCGCTCCCTCTCGCTGGGCGGGTTTTCCTTCCAGCCCTCCTCCTTTGCGGCCGTAGCACTCATTATCCATCTCGCAGTATTGATCTCTGAAAAGCAGGAGTATATCAAAGATTTTAAACGCTCCTTTTTACCCGTGATGGTATGGACTACCGTCACTTGTCTGCTGATTGCCGTCGAAGATTTTAGCAGTGCGGCACTGCTGATGGGAATTGCCCTTTTCATGATGTTTGTTGGACGCATGAGCCTGTTGCAAATATCCGCCATTGTACTGATCGGCCTGCTGGGCGGCACAGCCCTGGTGATGAGTTCGCAGCAGCGCCAGAGCCGGGTGGTACAGTATGTGCAGCAGATTACCCACATCAACAACAGCAATTTTGAATCGGCGGCCGGCTATCAGGCGCAACAGGCGCATATTGCTGTGGCACAGGGCGGTCTTTTTGGTGTAGGCATCGGTAAAAGTACGCAGCGCGATTTTCTCCCCGCCCCGTATAACGATTTTATTTTTGCCATTATCGCAGAGGAGTATGGCCTGGTGGGGTCGGGCCTGCTGCTGTTTCTTTTTGTGATGATCCTGTTTCGGGGCTTTGCATTCATTGCCCGAAACGCCCGCGATTTGCTGGGCACCCTCATCGCTGTCGGAGCCACACTGATGATTACCCTCTACGGATTTGTAAATGCGGCCGTGGCTACCGGGCTGTTCCCTGTAACCGGCCTCCCCATGCCGTTTATCAGTTATGGTGGCACCAGCATGCTCTTTGCCGGTTTGATGATCGGCCTGCTGATGAACGTATCGAAGCATAACCGCGCGCAATCCAAACAGTTTTATATCGGATGATGACGTACGCAGCGCACATATCGCCCTCCAAAGCGGCCGAAGATACACGGCCACTGCGTTTTCTGCTGGCAGCCGGAGGCACCGGCGGGCACGTCTACCCCGCCATTTCTATAGCGGATGCACTGCTCAGTGAGCTGCCTGATGCAAAGATTCTTTTTGTGGGCACCCGCGATCGTATGGAGTGGGAAACCGTTCCAAAGGCAGGGTATGAGATCAAAAGTATATGGATCAGCGGGTTTCACCGGCGGCTTACTCCACAAAACCTGCTCTTCCCGCTCAAGCTGGTGGTAAGCCTGATACAAAGTCTGGCCATTTTAATCCGCTTCCGGCCCGATGCGGTCATTAGCTGTGGCGGTTTTGCTTCCGGCCCGATTGGGTGGGTTGCGGCCAGAATGGGTATTCCGCTCTTTTTACAGGAGCAGAACAGCTATCCGGGTGTAACCAACCGCATGCTGGCTGCGCATGCTCAAACGATTTTTACCGCTTTTGATGAAGCGGCCAATCACCTGCCAAAAGAGAAAATTGAACGCACCGGCAACCCGATTCGTAATCAAATTACAGATATGCCCAGGGAAGAAGCGGCCGCTCATTTCTCATTTGATGCTTCCGCCCCAACTCTACTGATACTCGGCGGAAGCGGCGGAGCACGCGCCATCAATGACGCCCTTCGCGACACGCTCGACACGCTCCATAACGAACTGGGCCTGCAGCTGCTATGGCAGTGCGGACCCGGTTATCTGGATGGGCTGCTGGCTGCCATTGATGTTTCTCGGTATCCAAATCTGCGGCTCACCGGGTATATCGATACGATGGCGGCTGCGTACGGTACGGCCGATCTGGTACTGACCCGCGCGGGCGCCGGAACCTGCAGCGAACTGCTTGCGGCCGGCAAAGCCTCCATTCTCGTTCCTTCACCCAACGTGGCAGGCGATCATCAGGCAAAAAATGCCGATGCCATGGAGCAGGGAGGCGCATCACTGCGCATTGCAGAGACCGAACTGGCTGCCGCCCTGCCACAGCAACTGCGGGAACTGCTAAACAATCCCGACACCATCCGGCAGATGGAGCATCGCGCAAGGGCGATGGCCAGGCCCGATGCTTCGGCAACCATTGCAAAACGAATTTTAACGGTTTTAGAGACAAACAGAACCAATGAGTAAACGTATTCAAACACAACCCGTTTTTGGCCGCACCAAGCATATCCATATGGTGGGTATTGGAGGGATTGGCATGAGCGGTATTGCAGAAATTTTACTTCTGCGCGGATATAAAGTCACCGGCTCCGATCAGAATGTGAGCAGCACCACCGAACGGTTGCAAGAGCTCGGTGCTACGGTATTTACCGGCCATGATGCCGCCCATATTGAAGGAGCTGATGTGGTTGTATACACCAGCGCGATAAAAGCCACCGAAAATGTAGAGACGATTGCTGCCATCAAACAGCAAATTCCCACCATTAAGCGATCAGAGATGCTGGCTGAGCTGATGCGCATGAAATACGGCATTGGCATTGCCGGAACGCATGGCAAAACCACCACCACTACACTGACCGGACAGGTGATACAGGCCGGCAGCTTCGACCCTACCATAATTGTAGGCGGCCGTGTGCACAGCTTCGACAAAACCAACGCGGTAGTCGGAAGGGGAGACATCATTATTGTGGAAGCCGATGAGTACGATCGCACCTTCCTTCAGCTCTCTCCCTCCATGGCCGTTATTACCAACATCGAAGCCGAGCACCTCGATATTTATGAGGATCTGGACGATGTAAAATCGGCCTTTATCGAGTTTGCAAACAAAGTGCCGTTTTATGGCGTGGTGATTGTGTGCCTCGACGATACCAACGTGCGAAGTATTTTACCCGACATCAAACGGCGTACCATCACTTACGGCTTTACGCCTCAGGCACAAATTCGGGCGGTAAACGTCTCTCAAAAAGAGTTTACAAGCACCTTTACCGTGCTGCACGAAGACAACATTCTGGGCGAAGTAAGCCTCGAGGCACCGGGCGAGCACAACATCAAAAACGCCCTTGCAGCAATTGCCGTTGGCCTGGAACTGGGCATGGATTTCAAAGAGGTGTGCAGCGGGCTCAAGGAGTTCAAAGGGGTATTCCGGCGCTTTCAGCCCAAATACGACCGCAACGATGTACTGGTTATTGACGATTACGCACACCACCCCACCGAGGTACAGGCTACCATCAGCGGTGCCAAGCGGGGTTGGGCCGGACGGCGAATTGTAGCGGTATTTCAGCCCCATCTCTATTCCCGTACACGTGACATGTATCAGGAATTTGGCCTCTCCTTTTTTGATGCCGAACTACTGGTGGTTACCGATGTATACCCTTCGCGAGAGAAACCTATTGAGGGCGTGAACGGCAAACTCATTGCCGATACTGCCGCAACCTACGGCCACCGCCATGTGCATTATGTAAAAGATAAAACCGACCTGCCCGCCAAGCTGAATGAGATTGTGGAGCCGGGAGATATCGTCATCACCATGGGTGCCGGCGATATTTACAAATACAACGAACAGTTTGTAGAGATTTTGAACAATCGAAAATGAGTAAACCCTTTTTCCATATCGCACAGGATGTAAAAACAGCAGGCGGGTTCGCAGCCGTAATCTTGCTGCTTGGCCTGGCCATATTGTGGGGCGTATACACCGAGCAGCAGACGGTGCTTACCGACGTGGAGTTCCGGAATGCAGAGTTTACCGATGAGGAAGCTCTGCTATCGGCGTTTGCAAGCCCGGTTGGGTTGATGGCGGATAGTGTCGATTACAGCGCTATTGTAAATGGGCTTCGCTCACTGCCCTCCGTAAAGGATGTGTCGCTGCACATGGGACGGCGCGGACGGCTTACCGTTAACGTTGAAGAGCGGGAACCGCTGGCATTGCTGATGGAACAGCGCACTCCGATGTATGTGGATGGCGATGGCGTGGCACTGCCTGCACTCCTTGGCAAATCGGTAGACGTTCCCCTGCTGTACGGTTTTCGGGCACCGGCAGCCGGCGATACCATTAAAGCACCGGCGTTCGAGGATGTAGGACGATTTTTACACGATGCAAAGCAACATCCGTTTGCATGGGCCACCATTAGCGAAGTGGGCTGGAATCCCACAGACGGTGTGTTTGCCCTGAACTATGACAGCAGTGTAAAGCTGGTATTTGGCAGCGGCAATTATGCTCAAAAATTCAGCAACTGGGAAGCGTTCAACCGTCAGGTAGTATCCCATAAAGGGTTCGACGCCTTCCATACCATCGATCTGAGGTTTCGCGATCAGATTGTGGCAAAAGAATTATAACCAACACGATTTAGCAATCGACAAACAAGTAGAACAGGCAACGATATGGTACAAGAAAACGAACGAATAGTAGTAGGCTTAGACATCGGCACCACAAAAATTTGTGCTGTGGTAGCGTCCATCAACGAGCAAAACCGCATCCATATTCTGGGTGTGGGCAAGGCCAAAAGCGACGGATTAAACCGTGGTGTAGTGGTAAACATCGACAAAACGGTAAACGCCATCAAAAGCGCCGTAGAACAAGCCGAACTGGCTTCCGGCATTCAGGTCAACTCTGTAAATGTGGGCATCGCCGGCGATCACATCCGCAGCATCCGCAGCAAAGGGGTCATTACGATCAACAATCGCGATAAAGAGATTACAGTAAAAGATGTGGAGCGGCTGCTGGAAGATTGCCAGCGCATCATGCTCCCCCCCGATCAGCAGATTATTCACGTCATTCCTCAGGAATTTGTAGTGGATGGACAGGACGGCATCAGCGATCCGGTAGGCATGAGCGGTGTGCGGATGGAAGCCGAAGTGCATATTATCACCGGGCTGGTTACGGCCGCTAAAAACCTGTACCGATGTGTAGAACGCGCCGGTTACGAGGTGGCAGACATTATTCTGGAACCGCTGGCAAGCTCATATGCCGTTCTGGACGATGAGGAAAAGGAAGCCGGTGTGGTTCTGGTGGACATTGGCGGCGGCACAACCGATCTGGCCGTTTTTCAGAGCAATACGATCCGACATACGGCTGTCATTGCCATAGCCGGTAAAAAAGTGACGGATGATATCCGCATGGGGCTGAGTGTGCTGGACGATCAGGCCGAAAAACTGAAACATCAATACGGCGAATCGTTCGTGGATTTGATCGAGGATGATGAGTCGATCACCATTCCGGGCATTGCCGGGCGCCCGCCAAAAGAGATCACAAAAAGTACCCTGGCCCGCATCATTCAGGCGCGGATGGAAGAGATTATGGAAATCGTTGCCATCGAAATTACCCGCAGCGGCTACTCCGATTCGCTCAGTGCTGGCATTGTCATTACCGGCGGCGGATCACTGATTAAGAACGTCTGTCCCCTGGCCAACGAGGTGCTTGGGATGGATGCAAAAATTGGCCGGCCGCTGGGACTTGCCGGTGGATTAACCGAAGAGGTAGACAGCCCCATCTACGCAACCAGCGTGGGACTGGTGCTGCATGCACTCCGCACAGGCGACCGAACCGAACCGATGACCGGCACCGGTGGCGGAGCAGAAGCATCGTTCGACGCTGTAATGAGCAAGTTTACCGAACGGATGAAAAACTGGTTCAAAGAACTTTAGCAATCGAAACCGCTAAGCCGGGTGCTCGCATCCGGCCGGAGCAAACCATCAGTACAACCAACACAACAACACGTATTCAACAAGCAATCTACAGATAGCAATCAAACTTTAGGAGTTCATTATGGACAATCTTACAACACGCTTTAGCTTTGACGAAAAAGGTCAGGATAATGCAAAAATAAAGGTCATTGGCGTTGGCGGCGGCGGCGGTAATGCCATCAACAATATGATCCGCAAAGGGCTCGACAGTGTCGAGTATATCGCAATCAATACCGATTCGCAGGCACTTAAGAACAATGCCGCAGACTTTTCCATACAGGTAGGCACCAACCTGACTTCCGGCCTTGGAGCCGGCGCACGGCCCGAAATAGGCCGCGAAGCCGTAGAAGAAAATCGACATGAACTTGACGAAGCCGTCGATTCGGCCGATATGATCTTTATCACAGCCGGTATGGGTGGAGGAACCGGAACCGGGGGAGCTCCCGTGGTAGCCGGCATCGCCAAGCGGAAGGGAATTCTTACCGTGGGCGTGGTTACCACTCCGTTCCAATGCGAAGGAAAAGTGCGTATGAAATATGCACTGGAAGGGATTACCGAGCTCAAGAAAAACTGCGATACCGTGATCGTGATTCCAAACGAACGGCTGCTCGATATATCCGACGAGAATACATCTCTGGTAGAAGCGTTTGAGATGGCCAACGAGGTGCTGTACAACGCTACCCGCGGTATTTCAGATCTGATTCTGATGCCCGGCCTGATCAACCTCGACTTTGCCGATGTGCGCACCACGATGATTGAAGGTGGCGCGGCCATTATGGGCTCGGCTACGGCCAGCGGCCCCGACCGTGCAGAGATAGCCGCACGAGAAGCGATTAACTCTCCCCTGCTTGATGGCGTAAGCATACGCGGAGCCCGGAATGTGCTGGTAAACATCTCTGCCGGCGGAAACCTGGGAATGCGGGAAACCAACACGGCAACCAGCATCATCCAGCAGGAGGCCGGAGAGGATGCAGAAATCATCATGGGTACAGTTCTGGATGAGGCATTCGACGATGAGATCTGTGTGACAGTAATCGCAACCGGGTTCGACCTGAGCGACGACCGAACACAGGCCAAGATCGCTCCAAAAGCGGCCGAAAAGGGTACACTTCAAACCAAAACCTCCTCGCTGCCCAAGCCGCAGGACATCAGCCGGGCATACAAAAGTGCCGACAGCCAGTTCTACAAAGGGGAAAACAACCTTAAAAACCTCGACTCTCCCGCCATCCATCGCCGCGATCTGAAGTATATCCGCTCGCGACAGGATGAGGTGGTGGATGATGAAATCGAAACCCCGCGTGAACAGAAACGAGAAGCAAGTTCTAACACCTTTCTGAGCAATCGCGAAGAACGGATCGACAAGCACGATACCGACCAGCCTGCATTTCTCCGAAAAATCATGGACTAACGCAAAGATTGCAAACGCTGTAGAATGCTATAAATATACAGATAGCCGGGTATGACTGTATCCGGACTATAGATTGCTAAATCAAAAAGGGGTTTCTGTGAAAGGAAGCCCCTTTTCTTTTTGGGATTTGTTTCTGATCCAATAAGGCGACTATACCCTGCCAAAATCGATACTACGAATGCGTGCAAAACAGCTCCTCTATTCATCGTACGTGCCATTCCAAAACGGATCAACATAAAAAAAGCCGACAACCCAATGGCTGCCGGCCTTAAACGGTATTCCTCAAGTTAGATATTCGGGTTGTTGTTTCGTTCTATATCCGGAAGCGGCATGCAGCGCTGATCGCCGTAGGTATCGTTCTGGTCGCGATATTGGCTTCCGGGTGTCGGACTCAGCGGCAGATCGTACCGGGTTAAATCGTAGAGGGTGTGCGACTCGAGGAAAAACTCCCGAATACGCTCTTCCACGACCTGATCGAAGATCTCCTCTTCATCGTTGCTGGAGAACGCCGGCAACCCGTGCTCTGCCCGCAACTCGTTGATGATGTTCACTGCGGTTTGTCCGCCTTCTGCTTCAGCACGAATCAGTTTGGCTTCTGCAGCGCGTGCCAGTGGAATCGGGGTACCAAAACCACCGTACTTGGTCGTGATAAACACCTCGGTACCGGCACTGTTTACGCCGTCAAACTCGACCGGTACGCGAGGGTCAGGCTCGCCTTCAACCTCCAAATCGCGATAACCGGGGTTAACCGTAACCGACTGACCGTTGAATTGCGCAAAGATCCGGTTGTTGCGCCGGCCTGACTCTGCTGATGCGCTCACATCAAAACGGAATCCATCGGGCACGGCACTAACCGCATTTGCCGCCGGGCCGGTCTGGCCCAAATTGAGCAATGCCCGGCCCAGGCCAACACTGGCCATATGGAGGATATCCGTTTCACCGGCTGATTGGGCCGCGGTGATGGCACGGTTAAACCGGTCTACAGCGCGGTTAAACACGTCCTCCCGTGGTATTTCAGGGCCAAGGTCAAACGCGGCCGTACAGAACGCCTCACCCATCAGAAGATGGCTGTAGCCGCTGTAAGCCGCAGCACGGGCAATCAGAGCGGTTCGATTTTGAACCTGCTGATCGGTCCATCCATCCAATCTTCGCAACGCATCATCGGCTGCAAAGCGCGCGGTGGAAAGTGGTGAGTAAACACCAAAATCAGCCGCATTTACATACCGCGTACTTGCCGGGCGGATGCGCCGCTGATCGACCTCCCAGCGGGCGGCCGTAAATGTGGCGTCGCCCAGTTCGTTTCCAAAAATAGCACTGGTAAGCACATACCCCTGAAACGCGAATTCAAAATCGGAGGCAGCGCCGGTTACAATAAGTTCAGCCAGTTCCGGGTTTTCCAGATCTTCGGCAGATACAAAGGAAGGTGTATCCACATCCAGAAGGCTGTCGCACGATACGAACAGCAGCAAGGCAACACCAACGGCCATGCACTGTTGTAAAAAAGTAGGAGTTGTTGATTTCATAGTAGTCCTCATATTTCTTTTATGATCCGTCATCAGAACTGGATGTTTATGGTTCCTACGATCTGGTTAAGCTGCGGCAGGTTATTTTGTTCAAACTGAACAAACCCGCCACGCCCTCCTCCAAGGAACATGGTCTCCGGATCGAGCCCGCTAAACTTCGATGTGGTCCAGACGTTTCGTGCTGCAACGGTGAACGTTGCACTCCGCAAGCCGAGGCTTTGCACCAAATCCGGTTGCAGGAAATAGGAGAATGTCAGTTCCCGAAGCCGTAAGAAATCGGCCGGGCTGGTATGTGCTGAACCGCCAAACTGGAAGTTATTACGTAAACCGACCACATCTACCGGGTCGTGCTCGAGCGGCAGATTCACCTCTCGGGCAATACCAAATACACCGCGCACCCGATTGGTAGCATCCCATTTGTAGTGCCCCAGCTTGTAATCGAAGACTGCACCCATGCGGAACATATTGCGGAACGTTACCGATGTGTTTACAGCACCTTCATACTTTGGTATGCCCGGGCCGATAAAAACGCGCTCGGCCACGAAATTGCCACTGCCGTCAAAGCACGGTGCAGACCCGCCACCTGGTGTAGCGCAAATCAGGCTTTCCTGAATCGTGTTACCCTGCGCATCGAGCTGGGCATCCAGCAGCCGGACGCCATAAAATCCACCTAAAGGACCGCCCAAACGGTGCTCAACACCCACTCCCGAGTCGAGAATAATGGTCTCCTCACCACCGAGATCGTTTACTTTACTGTCGTTGGTAGAAAAGCTAAGATTCAGATCCCACGACCACTGACGATTCTGAATCGGAATGGTATTGATCATAAATTCCCATCCCCAATTGCGAATCTCACCGATGTTTACCGGCTGTGTTCCGGCAAACCCGGTGGATGGTGCTACATCACGAAACAGGATTGCATCTCTTGTGGTGGCATCAAAGTACGACACCTCTACAGAGATCCGGTCGTCGAGCAGCGCCGCTTCGAACCCGAGATCAAATTCGGTTGTTCGTTCCGGGCCAAGATCCTCATTTCCGAGCAATCCGGGTGACAGCGCAGGCTGGTCGTTAATACCGGTGATTGGGTTAAACGTCTGGAACCTGGCAAACGGACCGGGTGCCTGTCCGGTTTGGCCAAATGCACCCCGAAAACGAAACGAGTTTATGAAATCGACATTAAACCAGTTTTCGTTACTCAAGATCCACGTGTATGCCGCTTTAGGATAGGCTACAATATCGAAATTATCACCGAATGAGCTGTTATCATCCAGGCGCAAGCCGGCGGTAAAAAACATCCGTTCGTCAAACCCAACCTGTTCCTCCACAAAAATACCCAGAGATACCTGTTCGGAGAACGTTTCACCGCCTGTTGTACGGGCTGCGGCATTTACCGATCGCAGGCCGGGAAGGGCAAAGTCTTCTCCCAGGGAGGATACAAACTTGCTTCGGCTGGTAAAATACTGAAACCCATAGCTGGTGCGAGTCGTCAATCGGTTACTCAGCTGATAGCGAAAGGTACTGCTATAGTCTACAGAAAGGCTGGTAACATCACGACGATCAACCGCTATGAATCCAAGCGAGTTTGGAGCCTGCAATCGATAGATTGGGCTGTTTTCGAGAATGGTTCGGTTATCCTCGTTCACCTCATCCACACCGAGCGTAATCCTGTGCTGCCAGTTATCGAATGGATTGTAGTTTATTTGAACACTGGCTGTTAACCGGTTCAAATCCTGAAAATCATCGAACTCATAATAACTTTCCGATACAAAGCTTCGGTATCCTCGACGAATATCTCCCTCCTGTGCGTGGTTTGGAGTAGAAAAGAATGCACCCCACGTTACCCCGCCGGTTCCGGCCTCGCGACCCAAGAAGGTACGCCCGGAACTGTAGCCGAAGTTTGCAGTAATGTCGAGCCCTTCAGCCGGAAAGATGGTCACATTGGCACGTGCTCCGGTTCGTTCGAGGTTGTTTGTGGGTTCTACACCATCCTCGTTAACGTAATCCGCTGAGATGAAATAGCGAACCAGCTCATTACCGCCGGATACGTTCAGGTTATGACCCTGTAAAAATCCGGACTCAAAAATGGGGGTGCCTCGCTCCCTCTCAGACTGGACAAGGTTGATCGATTCGACCCGGCCATCGGGAAATGTCCAGTAATTCGTAAACATCCGGCTCTCCTTGTTGCCAAAATAGTTCGCCCCTGCACGAGCTGTATAACTAAACTGGGGAATACCAATATTACCGCGTTTTGTGGTGATCAGAATCACCCCGTTGGACGCATCTGTTCCGTACAGAGTAGCTGCTGCTGCCCCTTTCAGAATTTCGATATTCTCGATATCGTCGGGGTTAAAGTCGTTCAGCCGATTTACGACGCTGGAGCCAAAACCCTGTACAGCAGGGCCGGTAGCTTGTGCATTATCAACCCGAACACCATCCACATAAATCAGCGGATCGTTGGAGAGGTTAATACTGGACGAACCGCGGATTCGGATCTTCGAGCCGGCGCCAACCATTCCGGAGCCTGGCATCACCACCACGCCCGGCGCCCTGCCGTTAATAAGCGCTTGCACATTGGGGATCGGGTTGAAGCGGACTGTTTCTACAGCGTCAATCTGCGTAATGGTGTTGCCAATAGCACGACGCTCTACGCCGCCTACCGGGCCGGTAACAATCACCTGGTCAAGTTCAATCATCGATGCGCGAAGTACAAAATTGACGGTCGCGGTTTGGCCCGCAACCACCGTCACCTCCTGTACTTCGGTTCGGAATCCCAAAAACCGTGCCTGGAGCGTGTAGGTTCCCGCCGGTACGTTTTCGATTCGATAGCGGCCATTGGCATCGGTTGGGGCTCCGATGGTCAGCTCTTCAATTACCACATTCACACCGGGCAAGTCGGTTCCGGTTCCTCGTTCAGTAACAACCCCTTCAATTGCGCCTTGTGCAGCCACTTCATCCAACGAAGCGAACAGCAGGCCGAGTACAAAAAGAAAGGATAGATAGCGTAGCGTTTTTCCCATACAAACTATTTATTAGGTTCATATTTACACAACATAACTGATCTGTGAGGCACCTAAACGCACAGAATTACTGGAGCAGATCGGTGGTTTACAGTGACTTCACAATTCGGTGTTGAATAAATAATGTGAAATGTGGATTTAAAAACCAAAAGGTAAAAAGCGCGTTTTCATTCGCCTTCCAAATGCGGGTTCACAATGCCCTACATCGTACTTACTTTTGTAAATATCGAGGTTTAGTGCACTCTGAAAATATATTTCACCTCAATCGGTGCATCCCCTCTACTGCCGGTTTTACAAAGAGAGTGGAGAGATTCGTTTTGTGAGCCGACGATTTTTTGCGCGTGACCTCGATGATTCGCAATGCCATAAACAGAAAAGGAATGCCAGACGGCTCCATAGAGTCCGCGAAGAGTTCTCGCGAAATTAAATACGCAATAGGGTTCCATCTCTGTCTGCGATCAGCTATTTTCGACGTGCAGACAAAACCTGTACTATGAATGAAAAAAGCTTTAAGAAATTAACACCCCGTGCCATTTACGCCTGGCAGTGGGGGAATGCCTTTGGCAATCTTTTCTACTTTCTGATTCCCGCACTCTATTTTATTTTCTTTTTTAACAGCCTGAACTGGGTGATTTTTATCGCCCTCTGCACCATTGTATTTGCCGGCTGGCTGGCATCTATCGTATGGCTTCCCTTTGCCCAATGGAAGCGGTGGAGGTACAGCATTGATGCCAATGAGATCGATCTGTTTTACGGCGTACTCATCCACAAAAAAACATTGGTGCCAATGAACCGGGTACAGCATGTGGATACCCGCCAGGGTCCGCTGCTTCGCTGGTACAACTTATCTTCCATCACCATTTCTACAGCGGCCACCACGCATGTAATACCTGCCCTGGATGAAACCGTAGCAGAACGTGTTCGTGATCAAATTGCCACCAAGGCACGCCTTGCAAAAGATGATGTATGATGGAGTTTCAGCGCCAGCATGTGATTGCTTCTGTAACGAAAACGCTGACGGTCATCCGGCAAAATATCGTCAGTCTGATTGTGCTCTTTGTCGTTGGTTCCGGCAGCGAAACGTTTTCACTTGCGTGGATTGCCTATATCGGTATTCCCTTTCTGTTTATAGCCGGTGTGGCCAGCTGGTACCGGTTTCTGTATCGTATTTCGGATGAAGAGCTGCACATTAAAAGTGGCATTTTGGTACGAAAAAATATGGTTCTCAAGAAAGACCGTATTCAGGTTATCGATATTTCATCCGGTGTGCTGTTGCGCCTGTTTGGCCTGGTTCGGGTAGATGTACAGACAGCCGGATCCAGTTCCCGCGAGGCTCGCATCGATGCGGTAACCCTGCAGCGTGCCAAAGAGATCTATCGGCTGCTTCGTGAAAACGGTGAAAATGCCGATTCGGAGCAGGAGCAGCCCGCCACTGATAAGCTCCGGCAGACCATTAAACTGCCTGTAAAAAATCTTTTTATCGCAGCTACAACATCCGGACGATTCGGAATTATTCTCTCCGTTATCGCTACGGTCTACTCCCAGATACAGCCGGTGCTGGAAGACACCCGTATTTTTGAGATTGTAGCCGACCTGATTCCGGCCGAGGCCGGGCTGGTTCTGTTTTTCTACATTCTGGTACTCTTTTTTCTGATCGCCTGGTTCCTTTCTTTTATGAGTACCGTTCTTACCTACGGTAACTTTCAACTGGAATTGCGGGATGATGAGGTTGTCATTTCACGCGGCATTTTTGAGCAGAAGCGAATCACGGTGCCCTTTCATCGTATTCAGGCTGTGCATGTAAAAGAGGGGCTGTTGCGGCAACCGCTCGGATACGCTTCGGTGCATATTGAAAGTGCCGGATACGGCGATCAGGCCGGGTCGGGCACCTTTGTACTGTACCCGCTGCTGCCCCGTAAAAAGGTAGCTCAATTTCTGGAACGCGTGTTGCCCGGTTATCACATTTCGCTGGATGGGATCAAACCGCCCGCCCGTGCTCTGCGCCGCTACATCTTCCGATCGGCTATCGTCATCACGGCCGTGGTGGCGGCTCTCTACTTTCTGCTGGATCTGCCGGTGTGGATCTGGTTATTTGCACTGCTTTCGATCGGATGGGGATGGCTGCGATATCGCGACGCATGCCTCTCCTGGAATGATGAATTTGTTCTGGTTAGCAGCCGCTTTCTCTCCAAACAGACCGCATTCATCAAGCGAAACCGGCTGCAGTCAGTACAGCTTAGCGCAAGCCCTATTCAGCGATGGCGTAAGCTGTCGACACCGGTCTTTCACGTGGCATCGGGCGATGCCGGCCAACAGTTTCAGGTTACAGATATCGATGCGCCGGTTGCCGAGATGCTGTATACCGAATTGGAAAAAAGCACTATTGAGCCATTTCTACCCATGGATGCCGGTCATCAGCCGATGAGCCGTATCCCGGCGTGGAGCCCGGCCCCTCAGGCCGCTTCGGAAATGCCCTGAACCGCTACTTTCAGCTCATTGAGGCTGACCGGTTTCAGCATAAAATAGGCGTTGTCGATGAGGGAAATTTGCTCACGTACGGAAAATTCCGATTGCGCTGTGATGTAGAGCACGGGTGTATCGATCTTCTCTCTGATTTTCTGCATTGCCTCAATACCATTCACATCATCGGCAAGAAACACATCCATGAAAATCAGATCCGGTGTATATCGCAGAACTGCATCAATCGCTTCCGTTCCCGTTTGAGCAATCGCCAATACCTCGTACCCAAGCAATTCTGCCATTTTTTTGAGTACGATTCCGAGAATTTTATCGTCCTCTACGATTACGATCCGTTGGTTCATTTTTTATGAGTTTTAACACGAAGAACTAAAACATACGCAATCACCCGATCAACCCAAGGTTAGGTTTTTCTTAAATCTTAGCAAAAAACCTTCCCGCAGACGTATTACTCATTCACCGAAGCTGTAATCGGCTCCTGGCCTTCGGCATACGCTTCCAGCGGCACACAGGAACACATCAGGTTTCGGTCGCCGTAGGCATCGTCGACGCGGCTCACGGCCGGCCAGAATTTGTTAAACCGAAGATCGGCCAGAGGAAATACCGCCTTTTCGCGACTGTAAGAGCGTGTCCACCCCTCGGCCAGAGCCACTCGCATGGTATGAGGGGCGTGCTTCAACACATTCTCTTCGCGGCCGGCTTCACCATTTTCAATCTCCCGAATCTCTTCCCGGATGCCGATCATCGCCTCGCAAAAGCGATCGAGCTCTCCTTTTGATTCGCTTTCGGTGGGCTCAATCATCAATGTGCCGGGCACAGGGAACGACATCGTCGGAGCGTGGAACCCGTAATCCATCAACCGCTTGGCGATATCCACCGCTTCGATACCGGCCGATTGTTTAAACCCTCGTACATCTACAATAAATTCGTGGGCAGAACGGCCGCCACGGCCGGTATACAGAATTGGGTAGTGATCGCGAAGGCGGTCTTTTAAATAGTTGGCATTCAGAATAGCCACTTTGGATGCCCGAGTAAGGCCTTCGGCACCCATCATGCGGATGTAGGCGTGCGAGATGGTAAGAATGCTGGCGCTGCCGTATGGCGCCGCCGCAACCGGCTCAATGGCACCGTGGCCGCCGGTTTTTACCAGCGGATGGCCCGGCAAATAGGGAGCCAGATCTTCCGTCACGCCGATCGGGCCCATACCGGGTCCGCCGCCACCGTGCGGAATGCAGAATGTTTTGTGGAGGTTCAGGTGACATACATCGGCACCAATAGCCGCGGGGGATGTAAGGCCAACCTGTGCATTCATGTTGGCGCCGTCCATGTATACTTTGCCACCGTGCTCATGAATCATCGCACAGATATCGCGTATATCCTCCTCGAATACGCCGTGTGTGGATGGGTAGGTAACCATCAGCGCAGCGAGGCGGTCGCTATGCTTTTCTACCTTCTCGCGCAGGTCATCCAGATCGATGTTGCCGTTTTCGTCGCACTTGGTAATGACCACATCCATACCGGCCATAACCGCACTGGCCGGATTGGTACCGTGAGCTGATGATGGCACTATGGTAACTGTACGCTGGTGATTGCCACGGGCCTGATGGTACGCCCGAATCACCATCAACCCGGCATACTCGCCCTGAGCGCCCGAGTTGGGCTGCAATGAGACGGTGTGGAATCCGGTGATTTCCGAAAGCCACTCCACCAACTCATCAAACAGTTTGGCATAGCCCGCGGCCTGATCGACCGGAGCAAACGGGTGAATTTTGCCAAATTCCGGCCAGGTAAGCGGAATCATTTCCGCGGTGGCGTTCAACTTCATGGTACAGGAGCCGAGTGAAATCATGGAGTGTGTCAAATCCAGATCTCTGTTCTCGAGCATTTTCAAATATCGAAGCATCTCATGCTCAGAATGAAACTGATGAAAAACGGGATGCTCCATAAACGGCTCGGTGCGCTGCAGTGCGGCAGGAATATTCACATCAATGTCGGCACTTCGTGCAGCTACATCAAAAGAGATCTCTTTACCGGTTGCGGCAGCAAATACGCTGATCATATCCTGCACATCGGCTACGGTTTTGTTCTCATCAAACGACAGCCCGATGGCGCCATCCCCATAGCGGAAATTCATTCCCTGTTTTAGCGCCTCTTGTTCTACGGCGGTTCGGGTTTCTTCATCCACCGGAATTGTCAGTGTGTCAAAATAGGCAGCGTGTTTACTTTTGAAGCCGATAGACGCCAGCCCTTCTTCAGCCAGACGCGTAAGGCCGTGAATGCGCCGAGCGATATTCCTGAGCCCCTCCGGGCCATGATACACAGCATAAAAGCCGCTTATGACCGCCAGTAACACCTGAGCCGTACAGATATTTGATGTGGCCTTTTCGCGCCGAATGTGCTGCTCGCGCGTTTGCAGTGCCATCCGGTAGGCGGGATTGCCTTCTGCATCTTGCGTAACACCGATAATACGGCCGGGAATTTGTCGCTTAAATTCTTCCCGTGTGGCAAAAAATGCCGCGTGCGGGCCGCCATATCCCATTGGGATACCGAAACGCTGTGCTGACCCAACCACCGCATCGGCTCCCATAGAACCGGGTGATGCAAGCAGTGTGAGACTCATCAAGTCGGCTGCAACCGCAACGTGTACATCGTGTTCATGTGCGCTCTCGATCAGTGGCGTGTAATCTTCCGCCAAGCCTTCCGTACCGGGATACTGCAACAACACTCCAAAAAGTGAGGGGTCGGTTACATCCAGCGAGGATGCCTCACCCACCTGCAAGGTTATCCCGACAGGCTCCAGCCGATTCTTCAAAACAGCAATGGTTTGCGGGTGACACTGATCCGATACAAAAAAGAGATCGGCTTCTTTGCGCTTTTTACCCTTTCGGCTGCTGTAAAACATGGACGCCGCTTCGGCTGCTGCGGTACCCTCATCCAGCAGTGACGCGTTGGCCAGCTCCATACCGGTGAGATCGGCCACCACGGTTTGAAAGTTGATCAGCGCCTCGAGCCGACCCTGAGCAATCTCAGCCTGATACGGCGTATACGCCGTGTACCAGCCGGGATTCTCCAGCACGTTGCGCAGAATTACATTTGGCAGAATGGTCTCGTAATACCCCATACCGATAAATGAACGAAAGATCCGGTTTTGGGATGCCGTTCGGCGAATATCCTGCAGATACTCCTCTTCCGAAAGCGGCTCCGGCAGCGACAGCGGACGGTCGAGCCTGATTTTTGCCGGAATGGTCTCACCAATCAGTTGATCCATACTATCGGCGGAGCAAGTTTTAAGCATGGATGCTACATCGTCAGTAGTGGGGCCGATGTGGCGGTTTTCAAAACGTTCTCGATCAAACTGAATCTTCATAAAAACGGGAAAAATCGTTGCAAATTTGGTTTCGTTCTATCTGCCTGCGTCAACAAAAAAAAGACAGGATGTGTTCATCTAAACGACGGCCGTAAGAGCGTGTTTTTGAGTATTAAAAGATATCACTTTTTGGTGAGCAGAGCAGGCAATAAAAGGGCTCTTTTTACATTTTTTTAGTTGAGGCTTTCACTCCAAAGTGATAAATAGAAAGCTGATTATTGTTTTCATTCACTTAACATCTCTCTTATGCTATCTCGTACCCTTTTATTTCTTTCTGCTCTGTGGCTCGGCTTTGCCGCTTTCGCTCACGCTCAGGATATTACCATCACACTGGAACCCGACCCGATTGTACTGGAAGTTGGTGATGAGCTCCAGCTGCAGGCCAAAGCGTTCGATGCCGACGGCAACCTGCTGTCCGAAAATCTGCGTGTATTATCCCGTTCGCGGCGGGCCCTCCCCATCAGCCGCGATGGTTTACTGGTAGCGCAAAACCCCGGCAGTTTTACCGTTAGCGTGCTCTATGTAGATGATAACGATAATCGCGTCATGAAAGATTTTACCGTAATGGTAAACTATCCACCGCTCGAATCGATCACCGTGTTAAACCTGCCCGAAAACCTCTACGCCGGCACATCGGTTCAGCTCGACTTTGAGATTATTGATCAGGCCGGCCTTAACCGCGACAACGTAGATGTACAGCTTTCGCTGAACAACAACCGTGCGGCGATAGACCGCTTTGGATTGCTGGACCTGAAACAGCCGGGCAACGCCCAATTAACCGTTCGTGCTGAAGATGTTGTAACAACCCATCAACTGCGCATACAGCCCAATCCGGTAGCCGAATTGGTCATTCGCAACGAGCAGACCGAAGCGCGTACAGGGGATGTGCTCCGGTTCAACGCCGCTGCACTGAATCAGCGCGGACAGGAAGTGGCCGATGCCCCAATCTCGTATTCGTTTATTGCACGCCCCGATGACAACCTGGGGCAGAGTGCAGAGGGGCAGGTTGCTCAGGATGGCCGTTTTGTGGCCAATCTCCCCGGCTACTACACACTGGTAGCCAAAAGTGGCAGCCACATCGCCCGCCAAACGGTTCGCATCAACCCGCGTAATGTTCAGCAGCGGCTCGAACTGGTGGGCCACGCTATGGTAAATACCGCACACACATCCGACTTGTGGGTTTGGGAAGGTGTGGATGGCCGCGATTACGCCATTACCGGCACCTGGGGAAGCAGCGGTGATACCTACTTTTGGGATGTCACCGATCCCGCCAATATGTTCCCGATCGATACGGTACGGGTAGATGCACGTACTGTAAATGATGTGAAGATTTCTGAAGACGGAACCCTTGCAGTGATTACCCGCGAAGGCGCTTCCGACCGGCGAAACGGTATTGTGATTCTGGATGTGACCGATCCCGCTAATGTTGAAATTTTATCGGAATACACCGAAGATATGACCGGTGGCGTACACAACGCTTTTATTTACGAAAATCATATCTACGCCGTAAACAATGGACGAAAGTACGATATCATCAACATTGATGATCCACGGAACCCGTATACCGTAAGCCAATTTGAGCTCGATTCACCCAACCGCTCCATTCATGATGTGTGGATTGAAGACGGCATTGCCTACTCGTCGAATTGGGGCGATGGCATTGTGGTGGTTGATGTGGGCAGTACACCGCAGGCAAACTCGCCGGATGGCCACGATATTGGCGTCGGCTCTCCATCCTATCCCGTGAAGCTGGGACAATACGCATACCCCAGTGGCTGGAATCATGCAGCTTTTCCATTTAAAAGTGAATCTACCGGTGACTTTTACGTGATTGGCGGTGACGAAGCATTTCCAAGCGGCATCAATGTTGAAAACGAACCGACCATCCCCGCCGGATGGATTCATTTTGTCAAATTTGACGGATGGGACAATCCTCAGGAAGTTGCTCGCTATGAAGTACCCGAAGCCGGTACACACAACATGTGGGTAGAGGGTGATGTGCTTTACATTGCCTACTACAATGCCGGCCTGCGCGTGGTAGATATTTCCGGCGAGCTGATGGGGAACCTGTACGATCAGGGCCGCGAAATTGCCCATTACGTAACCACCCATCACGAAGGGTATGTGCCCAACGCAGCCATGGCCTGGGGTCCGCAGCCGTATAAGGGGCACATCTTCGTGTCGGATTGGAACTCCGGACTCTGGTCGTTCCGTTTGGTTGAAGACTAAGCCCTTACGCACTTAATCAATATCCGGAAGTTATGAAGTCTCTTTTTCTTGGCGGTTTACTGGTGTTGGCCACCGCACTTTTGATGCCGCTGCAGGCACAGACCTACACGTTTTATGTTGCAGCGGAATCGGAAGACCGTGTGTACCGCATCGCTTTTGATGCGGAAACCCGCACCAGCACCATCGAAAACGAGATCATTGTCGGGGTGTACCCGCAGGAAATTGAAGGGCCGCACGGCATCGGCGTTGATGCAAGCGGCGAATACTGGTTTGTATCGCTTGGCCACGGTGTTCCATTCGGCACCCTCTACAAATACGAAACCGGTACCGACCGACGGGTCGACAGTGTAGAGCTTGGCCTGTTTCCCGCTTCGCTGGATATCTCTTCAGAGACCGGATGGGTGTATGTTGTTAACTTTGACCTGCACGGGCCGCACGAGCCAAGCACGGTATCGGTTGTAGATGGCCACACGATGGAAGAGCTGGATCGGATAGACACCGGCATCATGCCCCACGGCAGCCGCCTCTCGGCCGATCAGCGATATCAATACCACGTATCGATGATGACGGATGAGCTGATGGAGATTGACGCATTTACCCTGGAAATGAGTCGCCGGCTACCGCTCACCGACACGCCCTCTTCCATGCACGCCGGGCATCACAGCCACGGCCATGGCCAGGAAACAGCAGAACCGATGCAGCATGCCACAGTGAGCCCGACCTGGGCTTCGCCCCATCCCTTCGAGCCCTATGTTTACATTGCCGGAAACCGAAGCAACGAAATTCTGGCTGTGAACCGTGAGAGTTGGCAGGTTAAGCACCGGTGGAGCACCTCAGCGCGCGGCCCCTATAATCTGGAGCCCACACACAGCGGCGACCGGCTTGTGGTAACCTATAAAGGAGAAGGCGCCGTCGGCTTTTGGGATCTTGAAACCGGCACGGAAATAGCCACCCTTCCTACCAGCCGAAAAGTTACCCACGGTGTGGTTATTTCGCCAGACGACCGGTTCGCGTTTGTCAGCGTTGAGGGTATTGGCGGCGAGCCCGGCTCCGTTGACATTTTCGACCTTGAAACCTACGAGCTGGCAGATGTGGTAGAGATAGGCAAACAGGCAAGCGGTATCGCCTTTTGGAAAATGACTCCATAAATAACTCCATTTCCCTCTTTTAGGCACGCCTAAATATTTGTACATTTTGTCTTTTGAACTTTCACAAGACAACATGGACATACTTCCCTCCTGGTTTTTAGAAGCGAACCCTCTTATTCAGGCGTGCATAGCGGGAATTATCTGCTGGTTTGCCACAGCTGCCGGCGCATCGATTGTGAGCCTGTCCAAAAACGTGAACCAAAAATTTCTGGATAGTGCGCTCGGTTTTGCCGCCGGTGTAATGATTGCTGCTACGATCTGGTCACTTTTGGAACCGTCTATGGAGATGGCTGAATCGATGGGTGTCGTAAAATGGATGCCTGCCACAATAGGGTTTATTTTAGGGGCTCTTGCCATACGGCTGGCCGATGCCTATGTACCTCACCTTCACCTGGGCCTGCCGCGCGACGCAGCGGAGGGTGTCAAAACAAAATGGAGGCGCGCCACGCTTCTGGTTATGGCCATAACGCTGCATAATATACCGGAAGCACTTGCTGTGGGCGTATTATTTGGGGCAGCGGGAGTAGGTATCGATCCCACCGGAACGGCCACCATTGCCGGTGCCATTGCGTTAACCATTGGTATCTCCATTCAAAATTTACCGGAAGGAATGGCTGTTTCGATGCCGCTTCGGGGCGAAGGGGTATCGCGGGCAATCAGTTTTAACTACGGGCAGCTGTCCGGTGCAGTTTATCCCTTCTTTACCGTATTGGGTGCGGCGGCTGTCATCATGGTGCAACCTGCCCTGCCCTATGCGCTCGGTTTTGCTGCGGGTGCAATGATTTTTGTTGTTGTTGAAGAGCTTATACCCACCTCACAGCGTAACAACAATACCGATATTGCGACCTTGGGTACGGTAATCGGGTTTTGTGTGATGATGGTTCTGGATGTAACACTCGGTTAATGTGTTTGCCTATTGCAGAACCTCTCCTTCATCCCCTACCTGACTCAGCACATTTCCGGAGGTTCGCGAATAGATGGATGTAATTGGGAATCCGGTTTGCCGTAACGCCCTGGCCGTCCAGCCGTTGGATGTTTTCGGCAGATAATACCGTCCGGTCGCTTCAAAAAAAGCGCTGTTGCTATATCGTCCATCTGTTGCATACAGGATGGCTCCTTCCCCATCGCGCCGCAGCCGGCGATCTACAAAACGGGCAAACTCCTCCGCTCCTTCTTCCGTAACCTGCACCTTTACAATGCGGCTCCCGGCAAAATAGTTAGGCAGCGGAATATCCACCCCCACAATGTGCAGCACGCTTCGTGTGGGTAAAAAAGCGGCGCGCATCAACAATCCAAATCCGGCGTCGGCATCGGGATAGTATTTGCCATCGCCCCAGCCAAATTTAAGGTAGTGGGCATCGGGTATCTGCGGATGGTCGGGCAGCAGATGGCGTACGTAGGCACTCTCTACCGCAATGCCAACGTGCCAGCCGTGGCTCACCAGATACATATCAACAGTACGCTGGGCAGGATCTTCCGGGTAGAGGTCTCGCACCGGGCCGTGGCAGGCCGCAAGCAGTAATAGCAGTACCACTATTACAATCCGAGTTCCCATCATACGATTGTTAATTTATTCTCTTGTTAAAAACGTCACAGACACTACATTCGTGCCGTTTCGGTGAGCTTAATACTCTTGCTTCCGATCTACCCGATGCAACAGCGGCTGGCCCGACATCAACCGCTTGTAGTTCTCCAACAAAATTTCCGCCGCTTCATCAGGGTCGCTCACTGAAGCGATGTGCGGTGTAATAACCAGCTCTTTTCGATTCCAAAATGTGTGGTTTGCGGGCAGAGGTTCCTGCCTGAATACATCCAGCGTAGCGCTGTGTATGATGCCGGCATCCAACGCATATACAAGATCTTCCTCAACAAGATGCTCGCCGCGACCAACGCTAATGATGTGTGCAGGCCTTTTGAGCTTTTTAAACAGTTCGAGGTTCAGAATGTCCGCTGTTTTGGAGGTTAGCGGCAGCAGGCATACCACGATGTTTGTCGCTGTCAAAAATTGATCGAGCTCTTTTTCGGTATAGGATGTTACCCCCTCAATCTCTTTGCGGCTGCGCGACCAGCCGTTCACTTTGCATCCGAGAGCCACGAGGTCTTTTGCACATTGCGACCCCAGCTCACCCAATCCCATAATACCCACACTGTGCTTCTTCTTATCTTTTGCCAGTACCATGTTCCACTCTGCGCGCTGTTGCTGCCTATAAAAAAGATGGGTGCTTCGTAAATAGTTGAGCACCGCGGTTTTCACATAATCGCTCATATCTCCGGTTAGAGAAGGCGCCACTACCCGGGTGATCGGCATCGATTCAGGAATCGATTCATCATCCATTAAATGGTCTACTCCGGCTCCAAGCGAAGAGACCGCACGCAGGTTCGGGAAATTCGAAAACACGCCCACCGGATGCTTCCAGGCCACGGCAAATTGAACCCGCTGTTTATCCCGAACATCCGGCCAGATCTCTACATCAAGGTTGGGGTCGCGCTTCAGGAACGCCTCTCGTACCGGCTTTAAATCGCGGGTTTGGGCAAGTAATACGATCGACATATCGGTGTTGGTTGCTGGTTAATTGTCTGTTTCGAACCAAAAGATACCATTCTTGGCGTAGAGTATCCCCTTTTGGCACGGCCTTCGGATAATGAATCGTTGCAGAAACAAATTGACTTTTGATCTCCACACATATATCATACATGTATTCGCAATATCCTCATCCAATCATCACACACCGATGCACGCTGCCAAACAAAAAACATCTGCTACACCGTCCGGACATCTTCGATCCGAAACCGGCTTTCCTTCGCCTGCTACCGACCATCTGGAGCCGGAGTTAGACCTCCATCAGCATGTTGTAAAACATCCGTCGGCAACGTTTTTCATTCGGGTAAGCAGCGATCGGTACCGGCTTCTTGGCATCGAGCAGCGCGATTTGCTGGTCGTCGATCGATCCCTTGCGCCTAAAAAGGGCTCTCTTGTGGTTTGCATTCTGGATGGAGCACGGGAAGTGTGTAAAATCGAACGAGCCGGCAACGGCTGGGTATTGCTGCGCGGTGATGGCGCCCGCATTCAATACTGCGCTGACATGGTGCAGGAACCCATTGAAATTTGGGGTGTGGTCTCTCATACGATTCGGCAAATGCCGTAGAATCTGCTGAGATGTAATCACCATGACTTCTGATAAAACCCCGCCAAAAGACGTCTCCCCAACCATTGCACTGATCGACTGCAACAACTTCTACGCCTCGTGCGAGCGTGTTTTTGACCCCGCACTCATCGACCGGCCGGTTGTGATTCTTTCAAACAACGACGGGTGTGTTATTGCCCGATCGCAGGAGGCCAAAGAGGCCGGCATCCCGATGGGAGCACCTGTGTTTAAAGTGCGCGACCGGATCAAAAGTCACCGGATTGCTGTGTGTTCGTCGAATTACGCTCTCTACGGAAGTATGAGCCGGCGGGTGATGGAGATTTTGCGCCACTGCACACCGGATGTGGAAGTCTACAGTATTGATGAGGCTTTTGTCCGGCTCCGTAAACAACATAGCCCGTCTGCTACGGAGGAAGGACGAGCTATCCGCGAGCGTGTGCTCCGATGGACCGGCATTCCGGTTAGTGTGGGTATTGCCCCGACAAAAACACTGGCAAAAATCGCCAATGAATATGCCAAAAAGAACGACTTTACCGGTGGTGTGTACAGACTGGCGAATCCGGCTCAGCAGAAAGCACTTCTACGCCAAACGCCGGTTTCTGATATCTGGGGTATCGGCCGGCAATATGCGGCCATGCTGGAGCGGCACGGTATCTACTCGGCCTGGCAGCTCAGCCGTCAGGCCGACCACTGGGTGCGCAAGCAGATGAATGTGACAGGCTTGCGAACGGTTATGGAACTCCGGGGCTTTCCATGCTTGTCGGTGGAGGAGACGCTCAATCCCCGAAAAGGCATTCTCAGTTCCCGATCGTTTGGCAGCCCCGTTCGCGATCTGGACGGGCTAAAAGAAGCCGTCACCCTATTTACCAGCCGTGCCGCAGAAAAGCTTCGCGCACAGCAGTCGGTTGCGGCAACCATATCTGTGGGGCTTGTGATCGATCAATACCGGCAGCCGGGATTGCCGTATAAATTCAGCACACAGTGCACGCTTTCGGTTCCCGCATCGGCCACCACTACCCTGCTGAAAGCAGCCATGCAGTGCCTTGATGATCTCTATGCTCCGGGCCGAATCTACAAAAAAGCGCATGTAATGCTTACAGGCATCACCCCTGAGTATCATGTGCAGGGCGGGCTGTTCGAAGAGCCGGCCGGCGATGGCAACACGAAAGCTCTGATGAATTGCATGGATGCCATCAACGGACGGTTTGGTCGTCAGTCGGTAGAGCTGGCCGGAACGGGTACCGGAAAAAAGCAGGCGTGGCAAATGAAACAGAACTACATGAGCCGGCGCTGCACAACACGATGGGATGAGCTGATGGAGGTGTAGCACGCCCCCGGCCGTTTACTTTGGCAACCGTTTCAAAATTTGCTCAATTTGCCAAAAGTGGCGGCGCTGATGCGTATCAAAAAAGATGAAGAAATCGGGCACGCTCATAGAAAATTTAAAAATTGGATTGCGGCCTGTGGCTTGTTCAAGATCGGTCCGGTTAGTCTCCGCCACTTCAATCAGCGAAATAAATCGGTTTTCCGTGTCAATGAGGTATTGTAGTGTTTCAGCCGTTGAAAGGTCCAGTTTCGAAGGCAGCATCGGCGCAATGGTTTTGATGCGAAAACGGTAGGGCGGCTTCATCATCCGCGCCACGGACCGGGTGAGCCAACCAACCGAAAAACGCTCTTTGGCCGCCCCGTTAACCGGCGCTTCCAGGGCCTGCTCAATCCGCTCGAGGTAGAGTGTATTGAAGCGAATGAGATGCTGGCAAATCTCGGTGCAGCTCCATGTTTCGGGGTTCAGCTTCATCTCCATCGTATCTGTGGGAATGCCGCGGTACTCTTCCACCACAGAGCGCGCGCTCTGCAGGCTGTTCAGCATATCTGTATAGGTAATAGAAGAAGGTATCGCCATGTTATTGATTGATTGTCGTTCGCAACCGTTTATGGCAGCGGTTGAGCATAGCCGGTTTTGGTATTACGAATCTGGGACAAAAAAATAAACCGATGATGAATGCGTCGTATAGAGTCGCAAAACAGCCGATTCGTAAACGTATCAGAGAAGCTTTTTTGGCCGAATCGCAATTACACATCCCACCGGTCTCCAACAGTACCGGGAAAATAAAAAAGCCACACTTTATACAAATGCGGCTTTTAAGAAAACATAAAATTGACTGAAATCAGTCTTTATTTTTCATGTCCTGAATTTCGAGGCGAATTTCTTGCGCAAGCTTTTTCAGGCTTTGCAGACTTTTCCGGGCACGTGTACCGGCTGCCTTATTGCCTTTGTTATAAAACTTGTCCATATCATCTTCAAGCTCGGCCATCAGGGTTTTAACGTCGTCAATTCTACTCATATATAATTCTCCAAGTTAGGTTAGTATTCCAAGCGATATCCCATCGCCCAACTATATTTTTATGTAACAGGGTTATCCCTGTCCATTTGAAGGCATAAGTTAACATTCTATGGCTAATTTCCACGTTTTTTGTTCTTTTTTTTTCTGATTTGATCCAACCGGTGTCTTTCGGGAAAAGACACACTTCACACAGCCGAAGTGTATCTTATTTATTTACAGCAACTTACTATGTTGATGAAGATTGAAAAATCAATGGTCACTTATCTCTGTAAATGCGTCAGCTGTAGCCTCACCGCGTTTTTGATTTACAAAAAGACAGATAAAAACAGCTATTAGAAACAAAAATGCGCAAAAAAGAACCGAGCGCTGCAATCCAAATTGTGCCTGAAGCAAACCGATTCCTATAATCCCGAATACTCCGGCAAGCTTGTTTGATAAGCCCCAGAAACCGAAAAACTCGGCCGACTTTTCTTCGGGCGAAAAAAGCCCGACCAAAGCACGGCTGGCCGACTGGCTCGAGCCAAGGCTTAACCCTGCCAGTACGCCGATGTAAAGAAACATATACTGATCCTCGATAGAGGTGCCGGCAAACTGGTTCACCCACTCTGTAAGCCCTGCTACACCCCAAATGCCAAGAACGGCAAAAAACCAGAGGCCAAGGGTGAGGTTGTACGTGAGCTTTGCACCGATTCGATCCTGTAAAAACCCAAACCCAAAGGCTCCCGCCGCCGCTGTAACCTGAACAATGACAAACATGAGAATGCGCACGGTTTCATCCCATTTCACAACCTGATCGCCGTAAATAAACGCAAAGGAGATGACGATGTAGATGCCGGCCATTGCAAAAAAGACCGAGATCAGAAAGATGGCCAGATCGCGGTAGTTTCCGATCTCTTTTAGCGTGCGGCCCATGCGTGCAAAGCCCATCGAGATAAAGCTTTCGCCGGGCGGAAGCTCCCTTCGCTTACCCGGCTCTTTTACCCACACAAAGGTAGGTATGGCGGCAAGCATGAAGAATACGGCCGCGAAAGGACCCACCCAGCGGATGCGATCAAAATTCTCGGCCGTTGCATCCCCCAGAAAAAGAATCACAAACCCGGCAGAAATCAGGCCGCCCACATACCCAAGTGCCCATCCAAACCCCGAAATTTTTCCAAGATCATCGGGCGGGCCCAGACTGGGCAAAAATGCGGCAATAAAGCTCTCGCCGATGGCGTATGAAAAGTTGGACACAATAAGCAGTACCACACCTAACACAATCAACCCCGGCTCTACAAAATAGAGAAACGCAGTACTTACAATCGTGAGCAGATAGCTGCAAAAGAGGAATTTCTTCTTCAGCGCGGAATAGTCCATAATGGCTCCCAAAACCGGCCCCGAAAGTACCACCAGAAAGTAGCTCACAGCCAGGCCAACGCTCCACAAGAGGTTGCCCAGCCGAAAATCGTTCTCTGCATCGCCCACTATAACGGTTGTGAAAAGAACCGGAAAAATGACGGTGATAATGAGCAGTGTGTAGGCCTGATTGGCAAAATCGAACATGGCCCATCCAAAAATTTCTTTATTGGAGGCTCGCGGAATATCTTTTCGGAGGCGTTTCATGGGGATAAGTATAGCTTATTCACGGATGATCCCCAACGTTCGTTTGGCGGTTGTAATGCGACGATAGCTTTGGTTAATTCGCTCTTCGGTAATGATCCCTTCGTCAATCAACGAGTGTATCAGGCTCACAACTTCTGGCACAACCTCCTCTTCGTACACCGAATTGTTTGCAAAAACGAGAATATCCACGCCGGCTTCAATCGCGTGTTGAACGGCAACATCAAGGCCGTAAAAAGAGCGAATGGCCTCCATCTGCATGTCATCCGAAAAAAGGACCCCTTCGAAACCGAGCTCTTCCCGTAACAGCCCTGTCTGGACCTTCCCGGAGAGTGTGGCCGGCAATTCCGGATCGAGCGATGCATTAAATACATGCGCCGTCATTACGCCAAGAGGCGCAACGGATTGGATAAGAGACCGAAACGGTATCAGTTCCAATTCGTCCCACGTATCCGACACATCAGCCATTCCCACATGCGAGTCGTTCCAAGCGCTGCCATGGCCGGGAAAATGCTTGATAACCGGCAATACCGACTCCGCAATGTGCGCTTCGGAAAAAATGGCAGCATGCCGTATCACGGTTTCGGGATCGGATGAAAAGCTTCGCCCAAGACGGCCGATGATTGGATTAAGAGGATTGGTGTTCACATCCACAACCGGCGCAAAATTGACATTAAACCCGAGCAAGGCAAGTTGGCGCGCCATAGACTGACTCTGGTTCTGTGTGGTGTCCGGCTCATTCAGAGTGCCAAGTGTTTCTGCCGACGGATAAACCGTAAATCCGCGATCGGCTTTAAGGCGCGCCACGCGGCCACCTTCCTGATCGACAGCTACAAAAAGAGGCATGGAAGCCAGTGATTGCAGCTCCCGAATAAGCGCTTGCACCTGATCGGGATCGTTGATGTTGCGATGAGCACGGCCCGAAGGGACATCCACATCAAAAAGAAGAACACCGCCAAGGTGAAAGTCCCGGAGGTCGCGGTAGATATGGGCCGATTCCTCTACCGTCATTCCCCGAAATCCGATCATCAGCATCTGCCCGATTTTCTCGTCGAGTGACGATTCAGGGGGCGGTTGCTGCGCACAACTAACCATTCCGCTGCTGTGGCTGAAAATGACGACAAGAAAAAGTAGCAGGTATCGGCCCGGTTGCTTCATGAAACTGTTTTTTTGGGTGGAAGATCCACGCGAAAAGACGCGTGCGTCAAACTTCAGAAAAAAACTGCTTTAAAGCTTATTTTTTTGCTTATTAGAGGGAACTCATCAACGAGAAAAAGATTAGAAACTTCTAACGTAACAAAGGTGTTGCTAAAGTCTCTTTATGTATAGACATATAAAATAGATTAGCAAATGCCCGGTAGTAAATTATCTGCCATTGCATGTTGAAACAGAAAGAGTTGGACGCCTAAACATCACTTTAACTTTACTTACAGATGATTGAGAGCCACATAAATAATGAATTAGAAGAACAAATTGACAAATACGTCCAAGGACGCATGACTCCTGAAGAGGTTGACGAACTTTGGGTAGAATTGATTCAGGATGATTACTACCTGGACTATCTGAAGAGCGTAGCCAATCTTAAGCAAATTGCAGAGGAAAAGGAGAAAACAAACATCCTTACCCTCTCGCCTGCTGCTAAGTGGGTTTCTGCCGCAGCGGCCATTGTGGTGATTGCTGCCTCTCTTGTATTTGTGAACCTGCAGATACAATCGCAGGAAATGCTGCAACCGCTATCCTCTATTGAGCTGGATTATTATCGTTCAGCCGAGGGTAATGCTGCCGAAGGAACGGGATTTGAGTCGGTTCGACAAGCGATCTTATTTGCCAATCAGGGCGACCCTGATGAGGCGATTCTTATGATTGACCGACGCGTTGCTGATGAGTCTGTCTCCGATATCGAACGGTCGGAGCTTATGCTTACCGCAGGTTCTATTTTGTACAACAACGGCCAATTCGAACAAGCCATTTCCCGGTTTGAGCGGGCATTGCAGTATGGAAATGAGAGCATTCTTTTTCAGGAGCGTGTATACTGGTATCTGGGCAACGCTCATTTCCAAATGAACAACATTCCACAGGCCGTTGCTGCGCTACAGGTTACCTTCGACTTTAACGGAGCCTATAGCCGTATCGCACAAAGCTACTTAAAAGCACTCACCAGTATCTAAACTTGTCGGCTGCTCTCTTGAGCGATTTTTTAAAAAGCCCGAACATCCCGTTTGGGCTTTTTATCTGTAGCTTTCCGATCTGTTGCGATGGGATGCCATTCTCTCTCCCGTCTCCGCAAAATCTCACCTGAATGCCGGAAGCTGAGAAGTCATTCGTGTTTTTTTCCCGGGCCCGCTATTCCCTCATCTCCCCGCAATACGTTCACATAGGGGTAATCTGCTTTTCAGTGGGTAATTACCTGCCCGATGTGGCACGCGCCGGAAGCTGAATCTCTTGAATCTGGCGCCGAAGCTGCTGTGCTTCTTCCGTCTCACCGATCTGCTCCATGGTTTCAGCCAGCAGTTGCAAAGCTTGTATCCGTTTGGGGGCCAGCTCCAGCTGCCGGTGCAACAGCCCGGCGGCTTCGCTCCAACGCTGCTGCTGCATATGTACCGATGCCACCATTTCGAGTGACGGCTTGAGGACAGCCGGCGGGCCGTAATCGAGAGGCAGATTCAGCTCCATCTCCACCGCCCGTTCCAGCAGGCGCATCCCTTCTGACGTTTGGCCGCGATGGATTGCGATGAGCCCCTGAAGCTGCGTCTGCATCACGGCCAGATGATCCTGCGAGTAGGCGCTTTCTGCACCGTTCAGTTTGGAGGCTTCGAGCGCTGCAGCATCCATATTCCCTTTTTGCAAGTGATAGAGCGCATTGGTGTAGAAGTAGCCGATACTTCCCGAGGTTTCTGTTTCAAAATCCAGCGTCCATTCGCTTACACGCTCCCACTGGCCGGTATCGATGATATACCGCGCCCGCATCATGGCAAAGTGCCACACATTGCGCCCGCTGCGATCGACCTGCACGCGCTCGTAACATTGGTTGATAATCTCTTCGGCATCGGTATAGCGGCCTTGTTGAACATATCCATAGGTTAACCAATACAGATTGTGCCCACACACTGTGGTAGACAACCCAAGCTCTTCTTCGCGGGCAATCTCTACACGGCTGGCATTTTCGTTGGCAACAACCGTCTCTTCCCACATACCCAGAGCCACAAAAATGTGCGAAACCATGTGCTGAGCATGTGCGGCTGCCGGTGCTATCTCGGCGTAGGCACGGGCCATCGGCAGGCCAAGCGGTGCGTGTATGGGGTCATCAAAGGAATGAATGAGATAGTGCGCCGCACCCGGATGTTTTTTGTTCGCCTCCCAAACCGGCATCAAAACAGCCGCCGCTTGCATGTAAAGTCGAAAATCGCGGCCTTCGTGTGCAGTGCCCAACATCGACAGGCCGTAAAAGCTGCGCGCTTCAAGATCGTCGGGGTGCGCTTCATGAAGATCGCGCATCGCGTCGCGATAGGCGAAGTCACGCTCTTCTTTGGACAGATTCTCCGTTTCCGGAACCGTTCCAAACAAGATTTCCAGTGCCTGCAAATAGCCCCGTTCCCGATCAGTAGGTATTTTTCGGAGGCGCTCGCCCGGCGTTGATGCATACCGATTCAGGATCTCCACCGCTTCATCGCGCTGTTGCCGAAACCAGATGGGCTGATTTTTGGTCATCGCCTCGCCCCAGTACGCCATTGCAAAATCGGGATCGATCGCCTGTGCTTCCCGAAAACTGGCCGCTGCATCGCGATATTCAAAATTGTGTAAAAAAAGCAATCCGCGTATAAACGGCTCCTGTGCCTCTTCGGCGCCGGAATTAGGAAAGTGTACATCACCCAGTAACCGGTCATTTTGAGCCAAAGCGACTGTGGTTGTGAGGATAACGAGGAATAGAGTAAGAAGTGAGAGTCGGAATTTCATAACCGTGAATAAGGTGAACAAGACAGCCTGTAAGATGGCCGAAACTTTCCATTTCCACAAGCGGCAGCGGGCGGCATTTGATAACAAATGATTAAAACCGGATGTTTAGATGTCTGACTATTTCCGCTTTTACTGCACACTTTATTTTACTCACTCCAAACAAGATCACACCATGGCCACCGTAACCAAACACCTCATCCTTTCGGGACGCGTACAAGGTGTGGGATTTCGCCATTTTACGAAAACCAAAGCGGAACAAGCCGGGCTTACGGGCTGGGTCTATAACAAACCGAATGGCGACGTGGAGGCTGTGCTGCAGGGTGATGAGGAGGCTGTAGAGATCGTTGTTCAGGCGCTTGAAGAGGGGCCACGAATGGCACGAGTTGATTCTATCCGAGAACATCATTCGTCCGACAAAATCGGGCAGGCTTACCCCTCTTTTGATGTACGCCGCTGATCTCTGCCAATCCTTTTGAGCAAGCACTCTTCACCGCCGCGGAGAATCCGTTTCTGGTTACTGCCCCATTACCACGCCCTCACGCCGTGGATCTGCACCGCCGAAGTACCCCTCTTCCGTTACCTGAATCGCCTGCAGCCCGCTGGTCAGCGGTGATTCGTTGATCTCATGGCCGAGGTTTCTCAACGTTTGAACCAGTTCGGCAGGATAACCGAACTCCTCCAGCACCGATGGGCCGTTAAAGTTGGCAAAGTTTGGCACATCGATTGCTTCCTGAGCGTTCAACCCCCAATCGAGCATGCCTACAATGGCTTTGGCCGTGTAGTGGATGATGGCCGCACCCCCCGGCGATCCCACACTTGCCACCAATTGATTGTCGGCATCAAAAATCAATGTCGGACTCATGCTGGAACGGGGTCGCTTGTTGGGCTCTACACGATTGGCGATAAAGGCGCCGTCATCACCCATTGGAATCAGTGAAAAGTCGGTCATTTCGTTGTTTAATAGAAATCCACCCGGCAGTCCGGTACCCCCATCACTCATAATTCGGCTGCCAAATCCGCTTTCGATGGTGGTTGTCATAGACACCGCCTGCCCGTTTCGATCGATAATACTGATGTGGCTCGTCCCCTTTTCAGGCTGTTCGGGCATCACCGCTGCATTCGACTGCACCTCGCCGGGTGCCCCGGGTTGAGCCCGTCCCATACTTCGATCTCCAATCTGAGCCGCCCGCTGCGCAAGATAATCGGGATCGGTAAGGCTTTGCCACTCACCGGCGGGCGCCTCTACAAAATTGGGATCCCCGATATAGAGTGCACGATCGGCAAACGCGAGTTTAGACGCCTCCAGATACTGATGCAGCCACGAAGCGGTAGGATGGCCCTCTTCGTACGAAAACGGCTGAATAGGGTCTTCCAGGTACTCCATCATGCCCAGCATCTGCATAATGGCAATATGGCCCGATGACGGCGGCGGGAACCCACAGATGCGATAATCACGCCACGCATCGCACAGCGCTTCGGTGGTAAAGTCCTGATCGGGATAGGCCCGGATATCCTCGATGGTCATCGGGCCGGGCCGGTCATGCGATTGTACACGGTTTGCAATACTCTCCGCTACCCGTCCGGTGTAAAACGCATCCACGCCACGCGCAGCAATGTCCTCAAGTACGTCGGCCAGTGCGGGATTTTTCAGTTCGTAGCCAATCGGGCGTGCATGGCCCCGATCATCATAATAAAAAGAGGCGGCAATATCGTCATTGCGGAGAGCTTCGTCGTTTTCGAGCAGTTCATGCAGGCGGGGGCTCACCCGAAATCCCTCGCGGGCAAGCGTGATGGCCGGCACAAACAGTTCCCGCCAGGGCAGCACACCGTGGCGCTCGTGAGCAAATTTGAGCATCGCTACCGTTCCCGGAACACCCACCGAAAGCCCGCTGCGAACCGCATCCGCAAAAGGCAGTGGATTCCCCTGCTCATCCAGAAAATGATTTTCGTCGGCTGCTGCGGGTGCAGTTTCCCGACCATTGTAGGCACTGATCTCTTCATCTTCCCAAACCAGCAGAAAGGCGCCGCCTCCAATGCCGCTTGACTGCGGTTCCACCAACGTGAGTACCATCTGCACGGCGATGGCTGCATCCACGGCCGATCCGCCGGCCTGAATAATCTGATATCCCGCATCGGTAGCAAGCGGGTTTGCCGCAGCCACAGCAAACTCGCGGGTTTCCCAGCCCGGTTTGGGAGTGTATCCCGTCGACATTTCAGGCTGTTCGGGAATGGTGTATTGCAAGTCCTGTTCGGGCCGGTCGCAGCCAATGGCCGCCAGCAACCCGAAAGAAGAAATAATAATCAGACTCAACAAACGGTGGATAGAAGCAGGCATATTGTCTTGTTTTGATGGATGTTATGGATCGTAGTATATCCTGTTACAGGCCGATTTTCAATGATCATTCGGGTGCCCTACAGGTAGGTGTCCCAAATCAGAACCGCGGCGATAACCAGTACAAACAGCGAGAACCATCGCTGCAGCTTCTCTTGTTGCACATGCCGGCTGATGGTGGCTCCGGCAAAACCGCCTGCAAAAGCGCCCAGAATTAAAGGAAATCCGGTTCCGAAATCGACATACCCGATGCTCCACGTGGTGAGCCCCTCCTGCACCGAACTCATCAGCGAAAACCGAAGCCAGCCCGAGAGAGAGATCACACTTACCGCTGCCGAAGAGATGCTAACCACCTTACTGATGGGCAATTTGAACAGCAGATTTAGGATCGGCACCACGATGATACCGCCGCCAAGGCCGGCCAGTGCAGCAACGAGTCCGCCGCCTGTTCCCGCCGCAGCCATTTCGTACAACTTGGGTGGCGCCGTCCGCTCCGTACCGCCGTTTTCGGTTCTGCTTCGATGAAAGAAGAGTGCCGATATGTAGAGCAGGAGCACAACGAAAACCGCCACAAAAACACCTTCCGTATAAAAGGCAGCCGTTGTGATAAAGCTGCCTCCATATACCCCGATGATGCCGATAATTCCCACCCACAATCCAACCCTAAAATGGTTGTTTTGCAGACGGATTTGCTGAATGGTACTGCTGGACGAAGCTGCAAAATTGCAGAAGAGCGAAGTGCCGATGGTCCACAACAATGGCGAAGCCACACCGCTGCCCGAAAACACAAAAAAGAGAACCGGAGTGTAGATGATCCCTCCGCCGATGCCAAACAGCCCGGCAAGAACGCCTGTCGCCATACCAATGATAAGGAGGATCAAAAACTCCATCTACCCGATTTGAATGGTTCCCTGAAGATAGGTAACCGCACTGCCGCCGATGGTAACGCGATCGCCGTGCCAGCCGCAAAAGAGTTCGCCCCCTCGCGCGGAGAGCTGCCGTGCCGTCATGGTCTTCTTTTTCAGCTTCTTTCCCCAAAATGGAATCAACACGGTGTGCGCAGAGCCGGTAACGGGATCTTCCGGCACCCCTACGCCCGGCGCAAAAAACCGCGATACAAAATCACAATCACTCCCCTTTGCAGTCACAATCACACCCCGTGCATCGATTCCCTTTAGCAGTTGATAATTGGGTTGAATGGAACGAAGCGTCGCCTCGCTATCCACCAATACCAATAGATCGGTGTGGAATGCCGTCTGTATCGGCACCGCCCCAATCGCCTCGGGGATCGCCTCGGGGCAGGAAATGACGCGCGGGTCACGAGTGGGAAAATCAAGCCAAAGAAGGTCGTTTTTGAAATCAACCCGTAGTGGACCGCTTTTGCTGTGAAAGGTGACAGCCGTACCTTGATGATCCAAATGATGAAACAATACATGCGCGGCAGCAAGCGTGGCGTGTCCGCACAAATCCACTTCCCGTTCCGGGGTAAACCAGCGCAGATGATAGCCTCCATCATCCATGGGTACAAAAAAAGCCGTCTCTGATAAGTTATTTTCCGCAGCAATCTGCTGCAATTTTCCATCCGAGAGCCACTCTTTCAGAGGGATCACCGCAGCGGGGTTTCCGCGAAACAAGTGATCGGTAAAGGCATCAACCTGAAAGATATCCATAGTCACATCGTCTAAAATTCATTCAAATTTGATCGCAATTGTACGCTCCTGTCATATTCCGGCCCGTTGTCGAGCATCCAACACCGAATGCGAACCCGTTCATTCGCCGGCGGAACGAAAACTTGCACGCGGAATGTACGCATTACGAACCTGCGAATCACACCGCTGTATTTTCAAGCTCAGAATGCCGACCTTTTGTCCATGATAAAACCACTGCCATATTATCCCGCAACACTGCCGGAAAAGATCGGGTTTGAACGAATTCGTGAGGCTGCCCGAAGGCGGCTGCATACCCCCTACGGCAGGGAGTGGCTGGATCACGACCGGCCCAGCCGAGATCCTGATATTGTTGAGGAACGGCTGGCCATGGCACGCGAATGGCTCAACCTGATACAGCGCGAACAATCGGTTCCGCTGGAAACCCTGAACGACATTCGCCCGGCCCTGAAGGATGCCCGTCTGGAAGGCAGTATGCTAAGCCTGGAAACGTTTTGCGATCTCTACGCCAACGCCCGGTCCGCCCGCCTGCTTCGCACCTATTTACTGCGGCATGCGGATGAGATGCCACGGCTAAAATCGCGGGCTATGCAGCTCATCGCGCTAAAAACAGTGGAAGATGAGATTGCCCGTGTGGTGCAGATCGATCAGGCTGCCTTGCGCGATGATGCCAGTCCCGAGCTGCGCTCTATTCGCGGGAAACTGAACCGGCGGCAATCCCGGTTACGGTCGCTGATTCAATCAGCCATGAAACAGGCCCGAAGCGACGGCATGGCGTCGGATGAAGGCCCTACCATTCGCAGCGGACGCATGGTGATACCCATCCAGGCCGAATACAAGAGGAAAGTGAAAGGCTTTGTGCACGACGTCTCTGCCTCGGGCCAAACGGTGTACATCGAGCCGGTTGCGGCGCTTCAAACCAACAACGAAATCCGGGAACTGGAATCGGAAGAAAAACAGGAAATTGAGCGGATACTGCGGGAGCTTACGGCCATCGTTCGAAACCACCGCGACGCAATGATGGACAATTGCGATACCCTCGCTTTTTTTGACGCACTTCACGCAAAAGTATCCCTCGGCCTTTCGCTGGATGCCTCCATTCCGCTTACCAAACCTAACGGGCAGTTCTCGATTCGCCACGCACGAAATCCCAACTTGCTCTTAAAACAACTGGCCGGCGAAGAAGAGGGAACCATTATTCCGCTCGACCTGGAGCTGGAACCCGATGAGCTGGGATTGGTCATTACCGGGCCCAACGCCGGGGGCAAGTCGGTGGCCATGAAAACAGCGGGGCTGCTCTGCTGGATGGCCCAGGCCGGCTATCCCATCCCGGCCGACCCAAGCACGGAGCTTACGGTCCTGTCGGGACTCTTTGTGGATGTGGGTGATGATCAATCGATCGAAAATGACCTGAGTACGTTTTCGTCCCGCCTGCAGTGGATGAAATACACCCTTGAACATGCTGCAGAAGGCGCACTTGTACTGATTGACGAAGCCGGCGCCGGCACCGATCCCGAAGAGGGAGGCGCACTCTTTCAGGCCTTTGCCGAAACCATGATATCGCGGGGTGCCCGCATCATCATAACCACCCATCACGGCTCGCTGAAAGTATTTGCCGACCTGCATAAGCAAGCCGTAAACGGCGCCATGGAGTTCGATCAAACCAACCTCTCCCCCACGTACCGGTTTAAAAAAGGAGTGCCGGGAAGCAGTTACGCGTTTGAAATTGCGGCACGGATGGAACTGGGTGAACCGCTGCTTGGCCGCGCCCGGAATCTGCTGGGCGAAAACCGGGATGCCATTGCCCGGATGCTCATCAACCTCGAAAAGAAGACGCAGCAAGCCGAAGAGAACCGCACTGAACTGGAAACACTTCGAGAACGGGCTGCCGGACTGGAAGAAAAATTATCGGCAAGACAGAGTGAAATTGAGAAAGAGCACAAAAAAATTGTAGAAAAAGCGTATCGCGAAGCCGACCGCATCATGCAAACGGCCAACAAACGCATCGAGCAGGCGGTAGAAAAGATTGTTCAATCGGGTAACGAAGACAAAGAGATGATCCGCGAAGCGCGCCGGGAAATTGAAGAGACCAAGCAGGCCATACGGCGCGGCAAAGCCGATATTGAGCTGAGCATGCAGGACAAGAAAAAAGGTAAAAAACCTGAAAAAGGAGATTTTGTAACCGTCGGCGAAAGCGGCTCCACCGGAGAAGTGGTAGCAGTGAAGGGAAATCAAATCACCGTGCTGGTGAATGGCATGAAGATCAAGGCCAAACTATCGAAGGTGCAGGTTACCAAACCGCCCGGGAAGTCAAAGGACCGGCAAACCCGGTCGTACGGCGGCTCCGACTCGATTGACCTGGACGTAAAACCGCGGCTAGACCTTCGCGGAAAGCGCGGTGATGAGGCAATCCGTGAACTCACTCATCACATCGACAAAGCAGTGGTACGGGGCCTCCCCCGCCTCGAGATCATCCACGGCAAGGGCGACGGTATTCTTAAAAAGCTGGTTCACGAACATCTTGCATCGCGCAGTGAGATCGCCTCTTTCGAGCTGGCCCCGGTGGAGCAGGGCGGCGCAGGCTGTACCTATGTAGAGTTGCGGTGAGTAGAAACCCGCTAAACGATTTCTGCACTTTTTCACACCCCTCTGGCCCATTCATTTACAATGGAGAGAAACGGAATTACCGTGACTTTCCGTACATAAAGCTGAGCTGTAGACGCAAATACAAGCAGCCACACACGAAGCAGGTTTGGCTTTACCCTATTTTTTCTTCTTTCCGTTTTTCAGTGCGAGCGAGGGTTCGGGAACGTAATGCCCGCGTCCGCCGGCCAGTTCATCATTAAATGTTGTGGGGATATCGCCATTTGCGGTTCGCTCGGCCCAGGTCACATGCTCGGTGCCGTCATCGCGTTTCACCATGGTGATACAGCCCTGAACGGGGCAGACCAGCGAGCAGAGGTTGCAGCCCACGCAGTTATCTTCGATGATATAGGGAACCCGGTTTCCTTTATCATCCGACAAACCGATCGCCTGATGAGCGCCATCTTCGCAGGCGATGTAGCACAATTCGCAGCCGATACATTTTTCTCCTTCAATTTCGGCAACCACTTTATGCTTCAGATTCAGGTCTTTCCACTCTTTAATATTTGGCAGCGCCTTGCCCTTAAAGTCATAAATCGTTTCGTAGCCTTTGTCGTCCATGAACTTGCGCAGCCCGGCATCCATTTCGCGGACAATTCCGAAGCCGTAGTGCATCACGGCGGTACAAACCTGTACCGAACCGCAACCCAGAAGGATGTATTCTACCACATCTCGCCAGGTTTCGATGCCGCCGATGCCGCTTATCGGTGTATCTTTGGTGATGGGATCCTGCGCCAGGTCTTTCACCATGTTCAACGCAATCGGCTTAACAGCGGGGCCGCAGTATCCCCCGTTGGTTCCTTCGCCGTCCACTTCCGGGTAGGGCGCGTAGGTGTCGAGGTTAATCCCCACAATGCTTTTAAATGTGTTTACAAGAGATAGTGCGTCGGTTCCTCCCTCTACACCGGCACGGCCGGGATCCACAATATGGCTGATGTTCGGTGATAGTTTGGTGATCACGGGTACATTGGCCACTTCCATCACCCACTCCACAATGGTCTTCAGCACGTCCGGCTCCTGTCCTACGGCCGAACCCATTCCCCGTTCACACATCCCGTGGGGACAGCCAAAATTGAGCTCCAGCCCGTCGGCCCCGGCGTTTTCACAATCTTTGATAATCTGGTGCCATTCGGCTTTGCTTTCCACCATCAGTGAGGCGATCACGGCGTGATCCGGAAAATACTTTTTCACCTCTTCAATCTCCCGCAGGTTATCGGCCAGCGGACGGTCGGTAATGAGCTCGATGTTGTTGAAGCCTGCCATCCGCGTATCGCGGTAGTCTACCGATCCGTATCGGCTGGATGTATTAACCACGGGAACGCCCAGGGTTTTCCAGACGGCGCCGCCCCAGCCTGCATCAAACGCTTTCATCACCTGATAGCCGGAATTTGTTGGCGGAGCCGAAGCCAGCCAGAATGGGTTGGGAGCTTTAATGCCTGCAAAGTTGATCGATAAATCTGCCATAATTCAAGGGTGTTTGTATTTGAGAAAAAATGTTTTTGTATCAGCTAAAATCCTGTTACGGGTTGCGGATTTTAATTCCAAATAACCTGCAACTCGTAACCCGAATCCTGCAACCCGTCTACCCATTCAGCCACTGTTCTATGCCGTGGGCTGCGGCTTTTCCGTCGTGGGCGCCGTTCACCACTTCTGCCCCGCCGTTTACGGCATCGCCACCGGCAAAATATTTCGGGTTTTTGGTTTGAAATGTCTCCTCGTCTACCACGATGCGGGTGCTCTGATCGACTTCCAGTCCATCAATCATTCCAAAAAATCCTCCCAGTTTGGCCTGGCCGGTTGCTTTTATTACAAGGTCGCAATCCAGAACAAACTCCGTTCCGTCTACGTAGTTGAGTTTTCCGTTTTTGCTTTCCGTGTTGATAAACTTTACGCCTGTGGCCTTTCCGTTTCCTACAATTTCAATTGGCTGCACATTAAACAGGCCTTTTGCCCCGGCACTTCGGGCCAGTTCATATTCAAAATCGTAGCCGCCCATTTCATCGCGTGAACGGCGATAAGCCAGAGTTACTTCTTCCGCTCCCATGCGCGCGGTTTCGGAGGCGGCATCCATTGCGGTGTTCCCACCCCCGATAACGATGACCCTGTCGGGCACATGCATTTTATGCTGTTTCATGCGCAGCTCTTCAATAAACTCAACCGCACCCACTACATTTTCTTTATCGATGCCGGGAATGTCCAATTTGGCCGTCGGGCCGATGCCCACTCCCAGAAAAATGGCATCGTAGCTATTTTCCAGCTCCTTTATCTGCTCTTTGGTGGTAATGGCTGAATTGTAATGGATATTGTACCCAAGCTGTTCCTGCAGGTAATCCATCTCTTCAAGCACCTCTTCGTTTGTGATCTTATATGGGGCGGTGCCGTAAACGGTTAGCCCGGAGGGTTTATCTTTGGCTTCAAAAATATCAACCGTATAACCCATGGTGCGGAGTTCACAGGCACAGGAAATACCGGCCGGGCCCGCACCGATCACGGCAATTTTTCTGCCGTTGTCTTCACCCGGACTGTACATCTGTTTGCCGGAATCAATGACCTTGTTTGTTGCGTACGTTTGCAGCCGCCCGATATCGATCGGTTTCACATCCTGATGGTTATAAACACAGGCTCCCTCGCAAAGTACTCCGGTCGGGCAGATTTTACCGCAGGCATTCCCAAACCAGTTCTGATCGAAGATGGTTTTTGCCGCACCTTCTGCATTGCCGGTATGAATCTGCTTTATGAACAGGGGGATGTCAATTTCGGTAGGACATGCGGTTACACAGGGCGCATCATAACAGAACAGGCATCTGCTGCTTTCATAAAATGCTTCCGTATCGCTCATCAGGGGTTTCTTTTGAGCAAAGTTTTCGTGAAACTCTTCGCTTGTTTTGGGTCGTTTGTATTCTGCCATAATGAAAAAGTTGAAAAGGCTCGGTTATAGAAGCGAATGACACAGCGAATCTGTGTCATTCGCGCAATCGGCGATTAAAGTTCTGTGAGTTTATCGTACGTTTCCGGTCGCCGGTCGCGGTAGAACTGCCATGTAGATCGCACTTCATCAATCATGTCCAGGTCAAAATCGGCGATCAGCAGTTCGTCGTTATCTTCCGATGCTTCGGCAAAAATTTGCCCTTTTGGATCCACAAAATAGGACGTGCCGTAAAAACGGCCGAGATTCCACGGCTTTTCCTCACCCACGCGGTTGATGCAGCCCATAAAATAGCCGTTGGCCGCAGCGTGCGCCGGCTGTTCCAGTTTCCACAGGTATTGTGATAAACCGGCCACTGTTGCCGAAGGGTTATACACGATTTCGGCACCATTCAGCCCGAGAATTCTCGCCCCGTCGGGGAAGTGGCGGTCGTAACAGATATACACACCCACTTTGGCATATTTGGTTTGAAATACGGGATACCCCATGTTACCCGGCTTAAAGAAAAACTTCTCCCAGAATCCGGTTGTATGGGGGATATGCATCTTGCGGTATTTGCCGAGATACTCTCCGTCGGCATCAATCACCGCCGCGGTATTGTAGAAAACACCGGCCTGCTCCTTTTCGTAGATCGGCACAATAATCACCATCTGGTATTTTTTGGCGTATTCCTGCATCATTTCGGTAGTGGGGCCGGGAACCGGCTCAGCCGAGGCATACCATTTTTTATCCTGTCCCGGACAGAAATAGGGAGTGTTAAAAATTTCCTGCAGGCAGAGAATCTGCACTCCTTTTTTACCGGCTTCTTCGATATACGGAATATGCTTCTCCGTCATCGCTTTCATAATTTCTTCGATGCTGCCCTCGCCTTCCGTCATCGGGAGGCTCATCTGTATCAGGCCTGATTTTACTTTTCTTGGCATGGTCTGCGTTTTTTTAATTAATGGTTAATTCCGTTGATTACTTTAAATGACGTACGATGTTTTACCGCGCTTGACAAACTGTCCGCTTCCCGGTGCAAGATGGCATTCACCATTCTCTATTGCTGTTTGTCCGCGCAGAAATACGGTCTCGGTTTTTCCGACAACTTCCCATCCTTCATAGCTCGAATAATCCACATTCATATGGTGGGTATCTTTCGAGATGGTGTGTTTCTTGTCCGGATCAAAAATGACAATATCCGCATCGGCGCCGATGGCAATGGTACCCTTTTTGGGATACATACCGAAAATTTTGGCAGGATTTGTGGCGGTCACTTCAACAAATTTGTTCAGTGATATCCGCCCCTTTTTCACCCCTTCGGAATAGAGAAGCTCCATTCGGTGCTCGATGGCGGGGTGGCCATTTGGGATTTTTGAAAAATCATCTTTGCCCATCAGTTTCTGCTCCCAGGTGAAGGGGCAGTGGTCGGTTCCCACCACATTTACCAGGTTTTGCTGCAGGCCGGCCCACAAGGCTTTCTGATCTTTCTTCTCCCGGATCGGTGGACTCATAACCCATTTGGCTCCTTCAAAATCTTCTTCGTAAACGGAAGCATCCACCAGCAGGTACTGCGGGCAGGTTTCTACAAATACTTTTTGATTTCTCAACCCGGCACGGCGTACGGCATTCAGCGCACCTTCGCAGGTAAGATGAACGATATATCCGGTACAGCCTGTGTAGTGCAGCATATCGGTAAACCGCGCACTGGCCTCTGCCTCGGTTACCTCCGGCTGCGAGAGGTAATGATAGAGCGGCGCCGTTTTTCCTTCCGAAAGGTGTTTGGCGATCATCGAATCGATTACATCCCCGTTTGTGGCGTGTACGGTTACCAGCCCGCCGTGTTTTTTAACAACCTTCATCAGCTGAACCATCTGGCCGTCGTCGATCATCAGCGCGCCTTTGTAGGCCATAAAGGTTTTGAAGGATGTGATTCCCTCTTCTTCAATAAATTCCACAACTTCTTTGGCCACATCATCATTAAAATCGGTAACGGCCATGTGGTACGAATAATCACCTATCGCTTTTCCTTCCGATTTCTTCTGCCAGGTTTTAAGGGCATTGCGGAGTGAATCACCCTGCGTTTGCAGGATAAAATCGATCACGGTGGTGGTGCCCCCGTGCAGTGCGGCCCGGGTTCCGGTTTCATAATCATCACTGGAAAACGTGCCCATAAACGGCATATCGAGGTGCACATGCGGATCAATCCCGCCGGGAAAAACAAGTTTGCCGGTGGCGTCTACCTCCTTGTCTGCCTTATGCGGCAGGTTGGCACCAATTGCGGCAATTTTGTCGTTCTCGATATAGAGATCAGCGATAAAATCTTCGGCTGCGGTTACGATTCTTCCGTTTTTGATCAGTACAGACATAGTCGTTTACGTTGATTTGTTTTCGATTGATGGCTGGGGCATGTCGGCCGGTTTTAGCGGTGCATCCTTCATCAGATAATAGTAGAGGGCAAAGGCCACTCCAAACCCGGTAAACCAGGATAAGCTATATAGAAAACCGAGAGACGGAATCCAAAACCCAACGAGTGCGGTTAACACACCGGCTGCAAGCGCATACATCGCAGCTTTGTTAAACCCGGATCCGCCGAAAGCGTACAGTCCGTCCATTTTATAGAGTTCATGCAAGGCCAGGGTTTTCTTGCGGATCAGGTAGTAATCACAAATTAGAATACCCAGTACGGGGCCCAACAAGCCGCTTACAAATACCAGAATTGCACCAATGTCGTCCATCAGCCACCAGGGACAGGTTAAAATTGCGACGACACCTGCAATGACCCCACCGGTTCTGAAATCGAGTTTCTGAGGCATCACGTTGGCAATGGCATTTGCCGGGGCAATGACATTGGCCGCAATATTGGTGCTCAGTGTTGCCACAATCAGGGCAACTTGTGCAAACAACACCATAACCGGGTCTTGAAAGAAGGCCACGAGCGAAACGGGGTCCCACGGGGTATCCTCAACAATCAGGATTTCATTAAATGAGATCACAGCCGCACTGGTTACAAAAATGGCAACAAAACTGAAAAATGTCATGGTGGTGGGCAGCCCCAAAAACTGACCTTTAATCTGGTCGCTCTGTGTTTTTGAAAGCCTTGTGATATCGGCAATGCTTATGGCCATGGTAGCCCAAAACCCGACCATGGCTGTAAACCAGATTAAATAGATCATGATGGAAGGTGCATCATCGGGACGATCCGGAAAAACGGAGAGCGTGCTGGAAAGAGCCATCTCTCTGTTTCGGAACTGTAGCCGTACCGGCTCATCACCGCGGCTGATGCGCTCGGAATATGGGATGGAGAGTACGGAGTTGGCCGATTCAATCGGCTGCCAGCCCAGCTCTTCCGTTCTCTCCTCGCCGGGCACCCAGATGTTTACTTCCGAAGCTTTAGGATTCCCATCAAGGTCCGTAACCACATTCAGTGCTAATGAGTAATCGCCGGGATTGGCCTCCGGGGCATGAAGTGTGGCGGTGGTCATCTTAAGTTGGCGTCCCTGCTCCAGAACGCCCGAAAAACTACCCGCATTTTGATAACCCCAGCCGATCAAAATCAACCCGATTAACAACAGGATGGGGGCGGAATAACTTTCGAGCCATTTAATAGATTCCGTTCCCTTCCAGATAAAATAGATATTCAAAAGCCAAAACAGGCCAAAACCGACAAACTTTCCAATATCGAGTTCCAGCGAGCCGGTTTGCCCGGTGATGACATTCCAGATCGAATAAAATGCCAGTCCGCCGATCCAGGTCTGAATTCCAAACCAGCCACAGGCGATAAATCCGCGCACCAGCGAAGCGATATGAACCCCGTGAATGCCAAAACTTGACCTGCCAAAAACCGGGAACGGTATTCCATATTTTACACCGGCATGGCCGCTTAGCACCATCGGAACGGTGATCACAAGATTGGCAATGGAAATAATGATCAGAGATGCTTCCCAGCTCAGCCCGGAACGGATCATATTGGATGCCAGCAGGTACGTGGGGATACAAACCGCCATCCCTATCCAGATCGCAGTCATATCCCACATCGACCAGGTGCGGTCTTCGTGTGGAAGCGGAGCCATATCCTTACCGTTTAGCGGCGAATGTTCAAGCTCCGGAGGTAATCTTAAATTGTCACTCAAAATTTAGAATTACAATTGACGGTTGCTGATTGTCATTGTTGAAACAGAATCCAACAATCATCAATCACAATACTCATCAGCAATGGAAATGGCTTGAGAAATAATATCCAGCCCTTCATCAATCTGACCCTCCGTGATAATCAGCGGGGGTGCGGTAAAAATCCAGTTCCAGCGCACAAAGGTGAACATGCCGGCTTCGCGTACTTTGGCGGCCATCCGATTGGTGGCTTCCATATCAGCCGGTTTGGCATTCCAGGGGGTAACCGGCTCTTTGGTATCGCGGTTTTTCACCAGTTCAATACAACCCAAAAGTCCGGTGTTTCTGTAATCGCCAATGGAGGGGTGCTTCTCTTTCAATTCATCAACGCGCTGTTCGATATACCGGCCCATTGTGGCGGCATTATCGACCATGCCTTCCTCCTCCATAATGCGGATATTTTCAACCGCTGCGGCACATGAAACCGCATGCGCCGAATAGGTAAGGCCGATCACCATTGGGTGGTCATCGTAATGTTTTGCAATTTTATCAGAAACCATGACGGCGCCGAGCGGCAGGTAACCCGAAGTGAGGCCTTTTGCCAGGCACATGATATCCGGCTCTACTCCATGGTGCTCAACGGCAAACATTTTCCCGGTTCGGCCGAACCCGCTCATTACCTCATCATCAATCAGAAGAATGCCATACTTGTCGCAGATTTTGCGAACCAGCTTCCAGTAGTTGGCCGGGTATTTGATACAGCCCGATGAGCCCGATTCCCCTTCCAGTATAATGGCGGCAATGCTGTCAGGGTTTTCATATTTAATGGTCTGCTCCAGGTTTCGAGCCGCCATTTCGCCGCACTCTTCCGGCGTTTCAGAATTCCAGGGACAGCGATAGAAATAGGGATTTTCGACATGAATGACATTTGGCACACCCTGGCTGTCTACCGGGAATTTACGCGGATCGCCGCCCGCCGAAATAGCGCCGTATGTAGCCCCATGATAGGAGCGGTACTGAGCAATGATTTTATGGCGGCCGGTGTACATGCGCGCCAGCTTGATTGCGTTTTCGACCGCCTCGGCTCCGCCAAGCGTAAAAAAGGTTTTATTGAGGGAGGCAGGAGAGATTTCAGCGAGTTTTTTTCCCAGGGTTCCTCTTGCGTCGGTAACCATTCCGGGATACACATAGCTGACCTGCTCCATCTGCCGCTTCACCGCTTCCGTAATCCGCTGGTCGCCATGCCCGATATTTACGTTCATCAGCTGCGACGAAAAATCGAGATACCGCTTGCCGTCGCGGTCATATACATACACACCCTCTGCCCTGTCAACATTGATCGGATTCAGCCCCGACTGTTTTGACCACGAGAATAGTGTGTGATCGAGGTTGTTTTTCAGGACTTCTGTTTTGTTAATTGTGTCTGTAGGCATAGTGGGGTTCGGGTTACGGGTTACGGGTTACGGGCAGCGTGTTATTTTGGGCTTTGCCATTCAGTTTCTACATATCTGATAAAGCTGTTGATTTTTCTGCCAAGCTGATCATTTCCAGTTGTGAAATGACTTCGTCACAAGAAGCATGAGCATAAACCAAAAATCGGATAAACTCAGCCTTGTATCTTCGCCTTCCATATCCTTCCACAATATTATCTTTCACGCTTTTTGAGGACCGTCTAATTTGGCTTCCCTGTTCGTAAAGTTCATATTTTGGCAACTTTAACGACATCAGGTGTATTTCATATGCATAATCAAAAGCCATGTTATAAATATCCAGATCTTTATAACTCATATATCATATACTTTCACATTAGCCTCAAAGAACGGAACCCGTAACTTGCAACCCGCAACACGGTTTAACTCATCCAATTGGTTCTTGCCTCGGGGTTCCATTTGATAGAGGTCTTCTTATTCTGCACCCAGAACTCGATAGAACTTTTTCCGGTTATATCGCATACGCCAAATTTTGAATCGTTCCACCCGCCGAACGGAAACGGCTCGCGTGGCACGGGCACACCGATATTTACGCCAACCATTCCGGCACTGGCGCGCTCCATCACCTCTTTGGCGGCTCCCCCGCTTTGGGTAAATACGGCGGCCGCATTACCATAACCGGAGCTGTTTTCAACGGCAATGGCTTCGTCGAGGTCTTTCGTGCGGATGATTGATATTACCGGGCCAAAGACCTCCTCTTTGGCAATGGCCATGTCGGGGGTTACGTAATCGACAATGGTTGGCCCCACATAGAAGCCACCTTCTTTTCCTTTTACCATTGCGTTACGCCCGTCTACCAACACTTTGGCTCCGGCTTTTTCCGCTTCATCTATATATTTTTCAATTCGTTCTTTGGCCGCTTTGCTGATTACAGAACCAAGTGTATCGCCCGGAACTACCTTTTTGGCTTCATCAACCATCCGATTCACGATGTGATCAACCTTGTCTACCCCCACCATTACGGCCGCAGCCATACAACGCTGTCCTGCGCAGCCCGACATGGATGCAATCACATTGGATGCGGTCATCTCCTCATTGGCATCGGGCAATACGATCAGATGATTTTTTGCCCCACCAAGAGCCAGGCATCGTTTCAGGTTGGATGAGGCTCGTTTGTACACAATTTTGGCCACCTTCGTAGATCCAACAAACGAGACGGCTTTTATTTCAGGGTGGTCACAGATCGCTTCAACAATCTCTTTATCTCCATTCACCACGTTGAATACCCCGTCGGGCAGCCCGGCTTCTTTCAGCAGTTCAGCTATCTTTACAGCACTTAGCGGTACCACCTCCGATGGTTTCAGGATCATACAATTGCCAAGTGCAATGGCGTTGGGCACCGTCCAGTGAGGCACCATATTGGGGAAGTTGAATGGTGCAATGGATGCAACCACTCCCAACGGTTTGCGGTCTATCCGCGCTTCGACCCCTCTGCTTACTTCCTGCACTTCGTTTGTAATAATCTGCGGCAGTGAACAGGCAAACTCGGTAAGCTCGATGCTTTTTTCTACTTCCGCTTTCGATTCGCCCCACGTTTTACCGTTTTCGGTGTGGCATATTTCGGTAAGCTCATCCATATGCTTTGCCAGCAGCTCCCTGTATTTATAGAGTACCTGCACACGCTCTTTTAACGTTCGTGAAGACCACTCCGGAAATGCTGCCCGCGCAGCCTGTACCGCTTCGTCAAGATCTTTTTTGGTGGACATCGGCACCGTGGAAAGCAGTCGCCCGTCAATCGGGCTGATAACGTCGAGCCGGGAGCTGCCGTTGGACACAAATTTGCCGTTAATAAAATTCTTTGTTTCGGTGGGCTTGTTGAGTGTTGTTTTCATGGCTTAACTGGTTTACTTAAATATCCAAAGAGTGGGAGACCGAATGTTTTATTAAAAATGTGCCTTTCCGGTTCAGCTTAAAAGTTCTTTTCCATCGCTACAGACCCGGTTTGGGTACGGAATACATCGTTGAAAAAAGCGGACTGCAATACATCAAATGTTGAAGAATTTTGACCTCTATCACCGGGTTAATGGATGGGGGACGAATAATTAACAATTTATTAACATTAAATGAAAGTGGAAATCCTGTGGCCTGTAGCGTACAGTTCGTGAACTATCCCGCGGTTTCGGGAAGTGTTTTTTAGAACCGGCGGGCGTAAACACTCGTTGCCCAGCCACTCATTCGACCAACCGTTGCACCATCGGGAAAAAATGAAACCTGGCCTGTTTTCATTTTTGATGTTGGGCATTGTCTCCCGATTCCCCGTCTGTGAGTAACGGCCTGATTACGGACGTGCTTTTGAGAAATGGGAGATTCAGAACACCGTCGTTGCCGTAGATAAGCCAAAAAATCCGATTGCTTTGGTGTGTGCAAAAGCGGGCAAAAACCGATCGGGAACTCTCTTTCTGTTTACCCTGAATCTGCCTCTGTCAGCTTATTGCGTATCCATCCAGCCACTCACGTAAGAACAAATCTCTTTCCACGAGCCATCAGCCTGTTTATGAGGTTCCAACCCACGTTTAGTTAGCGCGGCCGTTACACCTGCGCTGCCCGAAATGCGCAGTACCCGATTCAGGTCGAGTTCCGGAAAAGCGATCTCCGTGCGATTCACCGACGCGCGATTGTGAAATAGCACCGCTCCAACCTGATGTTGATCCAGCTCTTCTCGCATCGCCGTTAACTGCTCCCGTTCCAGCTCACGCTCACGGCACACCGTAAATTCGGTCACCTCCATCTGCAGCTCCTGCAGCAAACCGGGCATCTCTTCGGCGGCCGTTTCCGGGCATGGGTAGAGCGTATGGCCCTCTCTCGATATACGCAACATAAATTCGAGCAGGTCAATTGCAGAGGCGTGCTCCCGAGGCATGATGGCAGGTATTCCGGCGTTTTCCAGAAGCTCTGCTGCTGCTTTTTCCGTTACCAGATGTACCGCTTTTGAAAACGTCTCCGTGAGTCCGTTCTCCACCATCCACGATGAAAAATAGCGGGCATTACGAAGGTTCCCGTGCACCACGAAAGAAAAATCGGGCGCATGGGCGCAGATCAGCGCGGCCTCCTCTTTATAAACAAACGGCTCGTACTGCTCCAGCGGTAACGGCAAAAGCCTCTCCGACCGACAGCCGAGAAGATTTCGGAGTGGCAACAACCCATCATCAGAAAGTGTAACCAGGCAGTACTCTTTTCCCATCAGAGCGATCCCTCCTGCTCCAGCAGTTCCAGGGTGCCCACAGCATGTCGGAAATGGGGAATCACGATGCTCCCCCCCACAACCATTGCCACATTCAGCGCATCAATGAGTTCCGCTTTGGTGTAGCCTGCCTTTGCACACTGCTCCAAATGGTAGTCTATACAATCGTTGCAGCGCAGCACGGCCGATGCCACCAGCCCCAGCAGCTCTTTGGTTTTACCATCCAGCTCTCCGTCGCGGTAGGTGTTGCTGTCGAGATTAAAAAACCGTTTTACTCCCAGATGATCCAGATCGAGTATTTTGCCGTTCATCTGCTCTCGTTGTTCGCGAAATTGATCGAGCTTGTTCTGTTTTGTTGCCATTTTGATACGCTTTTGTGATGGGATGATGGTGTCAATCATTCACATTTATAATGGTGATTGAACACTGAGGCTCCAAAAATATCGAAAAGATGGCTTAATTGGCAGACAGCATGTAGATTATATCATCCTCATAAAACGCACCCGGCAAACACCACGAACCCTGATTGCATGTTCACCAATGGTAAATCATATCAATATCCGCTTGTAGCGATCGGAGACAGCCTTTCGCAAGGATTTAAGAACGGCGGTATCTATCGTACCGACCTAAGCTTTCCGGCTATGCTGGCGCGTGCTATGGGCGTCGAAAAACAGTTCGAAATACCCTCTTTCACCGCACAAACCGGTATTCCAATCAATATGGAGATGCTTGTTCGAGGGCTTTCTGATGAGGTGGGCGATACCCTGTCGTGGCACGAATATATGCGTGCCGGACGGCACCTTTTCCGTACGCTTCGGCGCATCAAATCGTATTGGAACGGGAGTATGAAATCGCTTCATGTAGAGCGGCACACCCCCTATCATAACCAAAGTATCTGGGGAGTTGCCATCAGCGATAGCTGGCTGCTCGACGATCTGTACGCCAAAGAACATATCCGCCACCAGAAAGATCAATACAGCGTGTTTAGCGTACTGCCCGATCACGCCATGTATACAACAGCGCGGATGGTGCTCAACCCCTGTTTTGCCGTAGAGCGGGAAAAACGCAACATGCTCGACAACCTGGAGGAATTACATACCCAGGGCGGCGTTGAAAACCTGATTTGCTGCATTGGCCATAATAACATTGTGGGGGCAGTTACCAATCTGAAACTGGTTTTTTCAGATGGAGATGATCTCAACACCGCCCATGGCGAACGAAACTGCACCATTTTTCGGCCGGAGCATTTTGAGGATGAGCTGCGCATACTCTATCAAAAAATTGCCAAACTGAACATTCCGCGTGTCTTCGTACCCACGCTTCCCTATCTCACCATCCCGCCGGCCATTCGGGGGCTCAATCTCGATCGGTCGGCGCCCAAAGGCCACTATTTTGATTACTACACCCGTTTTTGGATTTGGGATGCCGACTTTAACCCGGACCGCCATCCGCACCTGACCCGCGATGAAGCCATTCTGATCGATCAACACATCGACCAATATAACGCCACAATCTGCTCTCTGGCCAAAGAGTTTGGATTCCATTCCGTTCCGGTGGGCGCCCATGTGCAGGCGGTTGCGCGTCGGCGCCTCGGAGCAGAGCAAACCCGGCCGTTTCCACCCGATTTTCTGGGTGCCCTGCGACGAAACCCGAACACCTCCTACCTGGTAGACGACCAAGGACGCACCCGCATTTCGACCGACTACTTTCGGCTTTGTGATGGGAGCGATAAAATTGACCGGGGTGGCATTTTCAGCCTCGACGGCCTCCACCCTTCCACCATCGGGTACGGGTTAATCGCCAACATCTACAAGCGCACAATGTCGAAGGCCGGCGTCCGGTTTGAACATCCGCTTGACTGGGATCACATCATTGAAAGTGAAACACTGGTGACCCATCCGCCTGTCATTTTAAAAGATCTCCGACGGTTGTTACGGTATCTGGCAATGGGCCGCAGCGAACGGTTCTCCCGAATCGGTCAGAATGTACTTCAGCAGGTGCTGGAGCAATTCTCCACAGCGGCCGAGGTCGAAACTAAGGAGTAACCGGCCGCTCTGTTTACGAACCGGCAATGGATTCTGCAGCCCGGATACCGTGACGAATACAGTCGGGCAGGGAAACACCGTGGCGGAAATTGCCGGCAATATGAAACCCGGCCTCTCTCTCCTCAATCTGATCAAACAGTTGCAACACCTCATCATACCCAATATGATATTGCGGGATGGATTGCGGCCAGAACACGTGTTCTTTCAGAGTCGGCTCGTCCTTCACACCGATCAAATCGCGCAGCTCGTCCATCACAATCGGAAAGAGCCTGTCACTTTCCAGCTGTGCCAGCTTCGGCTGCCGGGCCCCGCCGATAAACACGGTTAGTAGATGGTGGCCATCGGGAGCGCGCCCTTCAAAAAGTGTGGACGAAAACAACGCTCCCAAAACGTGTCGGTTCTCCGCTTCAGGTACCAGAAAGCCGAAACCATCCAGCGGATGCTCCACATCCTGCTTCCGAAACCCGAGGTGCATCACCGACAGCGGCGGGTACTGCACCGATTGAATCGATTCCATTTCCGCATCGGTGGCGGGCACCAGGTCCCGGCTCCACTTGTGCAGCGGAATCGTTACCAGCACATCCGTAAAACCTTCTCTTTCGCCCACCGGAGTCTGTAGCTGCCAGCCGTCCAGCGTTTTTCGGATGCCGGTTACAGAGGTACCGGTATGTACCCGGCCGGCCGAGGCTGCCAGGGTTGCCGCCAGCTGCTGAATGCCCCCCTTAAAACTGACCAGCTGCCGGGGTCGTTTTTGATCGGATTTCTGCTTTTTAAAGAGTGCTCTTTTGATGCCGGCAATGAAGAGTGACGGAGACTCTTGCTGCAGGTCGTGCAGTATTGGAAAGGTGTGCCTGAGCGATAGTTGAGAGGGGTTACCGGCATAGATACCCGCCACAAACGGGTTCACGGCGTAGTCAAGAATTTCCGGGCCCAGCCGTTTTTCAACAAACTGAGCGACGGTCGGATCGGGTGCATCCGTCCGGCCCCGAAACGGCTCTGATAACAAGCGCAGCTTGGCTCCGGTTGAGAAGAGCGGGGATTTTATCAAACTCACGGGCGACATTGGTACGGGCATCAGCCGGCCGTTCCGCACTACAAATCGCTTGGAGGATTCCTCATTGGCCTGAACCAACAGGGATCCGCAGCCGGCCTGTTCTAAAAAATCGGCGATATCGTTTTCTTTCAGCAACAGTGTGTTGGGTCCGTACTCCAGCAGCCAGCCATCCTGGCTCTCCGACCGAATGGCGCCGCCCACCTCTTCCCGGTGCTCAAAGAGCTCTTGCTCTATCCCTCTGCTCTGCAGAACTACTGCAGCAGAAAGCCCTGTAAGTCCACCACCAACAATGGCTACCCGTTTATTTCCCATATCGGTTACGCTCCGCAAAAAAGTTATTTAGATTTATTCTAAATATAAATTGATACAAAAATGGATTCACCTTAACTTAGACTCGTTCTAAATAGAGAGTGTGTCTATTTACTCGAACCCCTGATCGTTCATAGAAACTTGCTAATAGTAACTGATAAATACGAATTCCACATGAACCGAACCGCGGCTTGTTTTGCAGCATTTGCTGCATTGCTCTTATACCTGACTCCAAACACTTCCCTGGCGCAAGAAAAAGCAAAAAAAGACAGCAGCTTTGTGTTCGATACCATTTATCTGGAGCGGGTGCAGGTGGTGGGGCGTCCCGCCTGGCAAACAACCATTCCCGGCGCCGCCACATACATCAGCACCGAAGAGTTGCGCAAGCAATCGTATGATGATATTAACCGCGTGCTTCGTTCCGTAAGCGGAATCAACATTCAGGAGGAGGATGGCTTTGGCCTGCGGCCGAACATTGGTATTCGGGGTGCGGGTGTGGAGCGCAGCACAAAAGTGAACCTGATGGAAGATGGTGTTTTAATCTCTCCGGCACCCTACTCTGCACCGGCTGCTTACTACTTTCCCATGGTTGGCCGTATGAGCGCCGTGGAGGTTCGCAAGGGTTCTTCACAAATTAAATACGGTCCCAACTCAACCGGCGGTGCCATAAACCTTGTATCGACCCCCATTCCGTTCGAGGTGTCGGCTAATGGCGAAGTGAGCCTCGGCGAGAACAATGCCAATAAATTCCATGGAAATGTCGGTGCCACATTTGGCAATTTCGGTTTTCTGATTGAGGGGATGAACATCTCCGATGATGGCTTCAAACGCCTTGATAACGGCGGCGATACCGGGTTCGAAATCACCGACCTGATGGCGAAACTGATGGTTCGGACCAAAGACAATGCCTCGGTCTATCAGCGGCTCGAGTTCAAAGCCGGTTATTATGATGAGGTATCGGATGAAACCTATCTGGGACTCACCCGGAGTGATTTTGACCAATCACCGTTTCGGCGCTATGCCGGCTCGCAGGTAGATCAAATGACCGCCGACCACACTCAATTTATGCTGCGGCATTTCGCTCTCTTTTCCGAGCGTTTCAATATTACTACGACAGCGTATCGAAATGATTTTTCGAGAAATTGGTATAAACTCGAGAGTGTCAATAGCACCGATATATCGACTATTTTGCGAACTCCGGAACAATTTACGGCAGAAATGGATTTTCTGCGTGGCACCAACAGCCCCGATGATGCCCTGACCGTTCGCGCCAACAACCGAACCTATTTTTCAACCGGTATCGAAACCATTCTCTCTTTTAACAATGATTGGGGTCGATTCACTAACGATCTTGAGTTTGGAAT
>JBLRWS010000007.1:0-59889 GCA_047921075.1 Balneolaceae bacterium
TGGAATTAAAGGTAAGGCTCTGCGTGCTGAAATCGACACCCTTTAAATTACCGATCGCCTGATAAAACGACGGAGCGGCGGTTTGCTGAATATCAATAATATCCATTGTCTCAATACTAACAGGCGCTTCCAGCAAGGTTTCCTCAATTCGGGAGGCCGACACCACCACGTCAGACCCCGAAATGGTCTGTTCGGAAATTTCGATGCGCAACCCTTCCACATTGCTTTCAGTGATTTGAATCTCTCTGGAGTTGAAGCCAACCATTGAGATCACAAGGGTAAATGGCGGGGGCTGATTTACACGAAGGGTGAAATTTCCCCGGCTATCGGTAGCTGTACCCACCACACGGCCCTGCACAGTAACATTTACGCCGGCAAGGGTACTCCCGTCCCGCGAGTCAACGACGGTTCCGCTGATGGTGGTCTGATTAGATTGCTGGGCTGCATCAGCCAGGGATGGCATCGCAAACCATACAAACAACAGAACGAGCAGTGGAGATATATGTTGAATTCTTTTCTGTAGATAATGTCCCATATAATCTGGATTAGTGATTATTCAATAGTTGCACTCACGCGAAGCTGAGCCATTTTAGATAGCTGTCATGCTAGCTAAAGTAAATGCGCTGAATGATTATATGCAAGCGCTTCCACAATAATTTGATAATACCCATCTTATAAGCGATCAATTTTCGTCCTTTTATAGGCGGAAACCTTGTATTCTAAAGGACGTACAAACCATCCAATCGTACACTAAAACGCAGCCAACATGATCCTACGCACACGTTTAATCACATCCTTATTATTGGTTTTCACCTTTTTCGCCACAGATTATTTACATGCGCAGGAGCCCTCTACCATCTCCATATCAGCCACGGCAGAAGTGCTGGTTCCGGTAGATGAGCACGTTATGCGCATCAACATTACTGAGCGCGAGCAAACGGCGCCCGGTGCGTTCCGCCTTCACAAAGAACGGGAAGCATTTCTTACCTCCCTGTTAATTCAGCTCGATATATCAGAAAAGAATATTCAATATCAGCCGGTGCAGATCCGCCCGGTTACCCAGCGTAATGATCCGACGTATATTGTTACCTCACAGCAGGTTACGGTAAAGCTATCGTCGATGGAGATGATGGAACAGATACAGATTGATTTGGTTGAGAATGGATTTACCAATTTCTCGGGACATTTCGGATCTACAAAGACAGATGAGGCTGGCGAACAGGCTCTGCGAAATGCTATGAAACAAGCCCGTGCAGAGGCTGATATCATTGCGGAAGAGGTTGGCGCAAAAGTGAGCGGCGTCCAAGGTGTACATTACGGTTCCCCGACCGTTCGGCCTGCATCACTCAGCCTTCGCGGTGCGAGTCAGCTGCAATCTTCAGATTCTGTATCGCTCTCTGAGTTTGCCCAGCAAATTCCGGTCCAGCGCACGGTACAGGTGGTTTTTTATATTCAGTGAGAAGCCGGCAAGGGGTACGTTACAGTAGTGGCTGCAAAAAGTCCCAAAAGTGATCTGCGATGATTTCGTGTCCTTCTGCGGTCGGGTGGATGCCGTCGGGCAGGTTTAATTCGGGATCACCGGCCACCCCTTCCAGAATAAACGGAAACAGGGGAATGCCATTTTCCTCGGCCAGCTCTGGATACATGTTACGAAAGCGGTCGGTATAAGCAGAACCCATATTGGGCGGCGCTTCGATTCCGGCGAGTATAATCTGAATATCCGCATTGTGGTTGCGCACCTTGTCGATGATGCCCTGCAGGTTCTCTTTGGTTAGTTCAGGATCGATCCCTCGAAGGCCATCATTGCCCCCCAGTGCAAGCACAAAGATCTCTACGTCCTGCCGCAGAATCCAGTCAACCCGGCGCACTCCACCCGCGGTCGTCTCTCCACTCAGGCCGGCATTGGTAATTCTGTAGTTGTATCCATGCTCGTTTAGTTTTTCTCCGATACGAGCCGGATACGCCTGCTCCTCACTTAGCCCATACCCTGCGGTGATGCTGTCACCAAAGAAAAGAATGTTTTGCGTACGCTCTTGCGCCTGCAGGCCGGTGCCAATGAGGAACAGAAGAAGAAAGTATGCAACCTTCTGGTAGTGTTTACGTTGTGTCATATATTTAACCGTCTGATCGGAATGGTTTGTAGAACAGATGATGTTATGCGAATGTTCCAACCCAATATAATTCCATGAATGAATCCATTTTACAAGCAGAGAAGATCTCTAAAACGTTCACAACCGGCGATAAAACCCTTCGGGTACTGAAAGAGATCTCATTTTCAATCCATCGGGGAACCACTTGTGCCATTGTAGGGCCGTCAGGTAGCGGTAAAACTACGCTGCTCGGCATTTGTGCCGGGCTCGACACACCCACCGACGGTTCCGTTTATCTGAACGGGCAAGATATCTCCTCCCTGCCTGAATCGAAACTGGCTACCATTCGAAACGAACAAATTGGGTTTGTGTTTCAATCTTTTCAGCTCATTTCTACACTCACCGCGCTTGAAAACGTGATGGTTCCGGTAGAGCTTCGCGGTGTGCCTTACCGAGAGGTTGAAAAACGAGCATTAGAGCTGTTGAAGGAGGTAGGGCTGGAAGATCGAGTACATCATTATCCTGCACAACTTTCAGGCGGAGAGCAGCAGCGCGTAGGGCTGGCTCGTGCCTACATGCACCAACCGGATATCCTGTTCGCCGATGAGCCCACCGGTAATCTGGATGGCGAAACGGGCAATCATATCGAATCGCTGCTCTTTGATCTGAATCGTGTTCAGGGAACAACGCTTGTTATCGTTACACACGATCGTGAGCTGGCCATGAAATGCAGCCGGGTCATCGAATTGAAAAATGGCGAAATCTATGCCGATTATTCTCCCGCTGAAAATGAAGCCGCAGAAAAGCCGGCCATCAACGCGGAGCTCATACGATGAGGCTGATTCGAGAGTTTTTCTCCCCCTTTGCCTGGCGGATGGCCCTCCGCGATGCAAGACCGCAATGGAAAAGCCTGCTGCTGTACACCTCCTCAGTAATTGCCGGAGTTGCGGCATTGGTGGCCATACTCTCGTTTCGTAATGATGTATTTATGACGATTGATGAGCAGTCGCGTGAGCTGCTGGGAGCCGATATTGAATTTCGAGCCACACAACCCTTCGCCGACCCTGTGCTCGCTTTTTTGGATTCACTTCAAGCCGAGCGGAGCACGACCATCGAGTTCAACTCCATGGTGCAGTTCTCTTCTACCGGCGATACCCGCCTCTCGCAGGTGCGTGCTCTGGACGGAAATTTTCCTTATTACGGCACCATTGGCACGATTCCTGAAGATGCGGCCTCAACATTTCAGGATGAGCATTTTGCGCTGGTTGAACAGTCTACCATGCGGCAGTTCAATCAGTCGGTAGGCGATTCCATCCGCATTGGAGAAACCACATTGGTAATTGGCGGCGAGCTGCTAAGCGTACCCGGCGAATCAGCCGCCTTTTCGCTAATTGGCCCACGAGTATATGTACCGCAATCGGTTGTGGAAGGAACCGCCCTGTTGCAGCGCGGAAGCCGCGTGGAGTATAAAGAGTATCTGCTGCTGGAAGAACCCGGACGCGCCGGTACCATTGTGCGTGAGTTCCGTCCGCTTGGCCGCGAGCATAGTGTACGCACGGAAACCGTAGAGTCCCGAAAACAGACGTTTGACGCCATCGTAAGCAACCTGAGCCGTTTTCTGGGGCTCATCGCTTTTATTGCACTGTTGCTGGGCGGATTGGGGGTTGGCAGTGCGGTGTACGTCTACATCAAGCGAAAAACAGCTTCTATAGCGGCTCTTCGCTGCCTCGGTATGAGCACGGAGCAGGTACTCGCCATTTTTTCCATTCAAATTGCATTAGTCGGCCTTGCAGGGGCCGTTGCCGGAACCTCACTGGGTGTGTTTATTCAGCTCTATCTTCCAACGCTATTTGCCGATTTTCTACCCTTCGAAATTGTTCAGGGGCTATCCCTGCAGGCGGTTTTTCTCGGCCTGTTCATCGGCCTGTTTATCAGTATCGGCTTTTCGCTGCTGCCGCTGCTTGCCGTGAGCGGCATTTCGCCCATGCGGACGCTTCGATCGGGTGATAGCTCTCCCCTGCAGCATCTCTCTACCCGCGCAAAAGCCGGGGCTGTCATCGCCTCTGCCACCATACTCATCGCCATGGTGGCGCTGGTTACCGAAGGTATTACCACGGCACTGCTCTTTGCCGCCGGCGTGCTTTTCTCTGTCGGAATTTTGTGGGGCACAGCCAAGCTTCTTATTCGTTCTCTGCGCACACTTCGGTTAAAATCATCTCCTTACATCTGGCGGCAGGGCATCGCCAACCTCTTTCGTCCTAACAACCAAACGCCGATTTTGGTCACCACCCTTGGCATGGGCATGTTGCTTATCGGTACACTATACCTATCGCAAGAGATGCTTTTGAACCGGATCGATCTACAATCGGAGCAAGAGCTGCCCAGTGTGGTTTTTTATGATGTGCAGTCCGATCAAAACGAGGGAGTGAACCGCCTGATTGAAGATAACGGCGGAACCATCATGCAAAATGTGCCTATTGTATCGATGCGTCTCTCACAGTGGAATGGCCGCTCCGTAGCCGATGTACGAGCCGATACTGCCCGAACCATCAGCCGATGGGCGTTAACACGAGAATACCGCGTAACCTATCGCGAAGAGCTGGTCTCATCCGAAACCATTCTTGAGGGGGAATGGATTGGAACCAGCGACGGCATTGGATCCGTTGTGCCGATCTCCATTGCAACGCAAATACGGGATGATCTGCAGGTTGGCGTGGGCGACTCTCTCACCTTCAACGTTCAGGGTGTTCCTGTAGAGACTGTGGTGGCCAGCATCCGGGAGGTCGATTTCCAGCGGCCTGAACCGAACTTCTTTGTGCTTTTTCCGAGCGGTGTGTTGGAAGAGGCTCCTCAGTTTTTTGCCACCATTGTACGTACCTCGGGAGATGATACCGCAATGGCGATACAACGAGAGGTCGTCTCCAACTATCCAACCGTCTCTGCCATCGACATCAGCATTGCACTGCAAAGCGTTCAGGAGTTTATGGATAAAATTTCGCTGGCTATTCAATTTATGGCTCTGTTCAGCATATTTACGGGCTTCATAGTGCTCATTAGTTCCATGGCCATTTCCCGAAAGCAACGTACCCGCGAGTCGGTGTTGCTGCGCACACTCGGTGCCGTAAAACGCCAGGTTGCCAATGTTTTTACCATCGAGTATGCGCTGCTCGGCGTGTTGGCATCCCTGACCGGAATTCTGCTGGCTCTGATTATGAGCTGGATACTCGCCTACACCTACTTCGATCTTGTTTTTGTGCCGGACACCCCTGCCCTGCTGTTTTTTGCACTGGGCATTATCGTTCTTACCGTGGCGATTGGCTGGAGCGGCAGCCGGCATATATTTAAGCGAACACCCAACGAAATTCTGCGCTCAGAGGAGATTTCTTCGGCATGACCATGAAACAAACGGTTTGGCTGATAACCTGGATCATCACGCTGGTTTGCTTGCTGATGGCATTTCTGATTTACCAATACACCGGTACACTCTTTCTGGTCATATTTATCGCCCCGCCCCTCATTCACTACATCCTCTCCAAGCGAATGGACAGAAATCGTTAGCCTTTTCCCCCGAACGGTGATTGGAAATCTTCCTTATGTAAAATATTCTGTTTCTTGTCATATACGCCATTCATCTTCATATTAGATAAATAATTTTTGATTATTTATACTATAGTTGTTTTGCAGTACTTGGGGAATAAGTTAAAAACAGAGTTTTGCTATGGCTCTTTAGTCACCACGATGGATAAGTAAACTAACCGTAAACTCAACTTCTACTGCCATGAACATTCTCGTACCCACCGACTTCTCCGACCTCAGCATCAAAGCATTAACTGTTGCTTCAAGCTATGCCAGGCTTTTCGACGGCAAGGTCCATCTGCTGCACTCTCACGTAAGTTTTGCGGATTTGGATGAAACCTACTCCATCGGTATGGGAGCCTCCTCGCTCAAAAATGTGGAGGAAGTTGAGAATGTCATCAAAGATAAGCTCCGGGAACTGGCAGCGGAACATGTTGATGAATCGGCCCGGGGCGATGTGCTGATAGCACAAGGCAATCCGGCCTATAGCATAACCGAGTTTGCGAAGGAAATGGATGTGATTGTAATGAGCACGCACGGACGAACCGGCTTCCAGCGATTTCTGCTTGGTTCCGTAGCTGAAAAAGTGTTGCGTACAAGTACGGTTCCGGTTATCGTGGTGGAGGACGAATCGGATGTTGACGCCTTTGCCGAGATTGTGGTTACTACCGACTTTTCAGAAAATTCCACTCTGGCTTTTGATCATGCAAAAAAGATTGCTCAAAAAACCGGCGGCAAGCTTCGGCTGGTACATGTACTCAGCTACGATCAAATCGATGAAAATCAGTCTCACAAATCGGTGCGGGACAGCCGCAAAAACACGCTTCAGGAGTTTGCCGACAAGTGGTTTGGGGATATGAAGGAGCAGGTTGAACCGGTCATGTTCTCAACCAGCAAATCTCCCCAGGAGGCGATTGTAAAACATCTGGAAAACAGGCCGGCTAATCTGCTTGTGATTAGCACCGTTGGCCGCACCGGCCTCGATTATCTGATGATGGGTAGCACCACAGCCAGTGTGGCCCGCCACACAAAAACGGCGGTGATGAGTATTCCTCCGAAGAGAAACGAATAACCGCCTCAGACAACATTCAAATCAGAACAGGGCAAACCGAATCGTTGTCATCAACCGGAACTGATCAATGGTTCGTGCAGCATCCACGGAATCGACCGTAAACGGCGGAATATTATCCGGTAAAGCGCTGTAATCAAACTCACCAAACGTGAATACCGCCGTGTTTTCATCCCACCAGGAGTAGGTGCCTCCCAGCTCAATAGATGTCCGCTGGCCTACCATAAACCCGGCTCCCAAAGACAGTGTATTCCGATCATCCAAGCCGTTTTTAAAACGGGAAGGTGTGTATTGATATCCAGCCCGAACCGTCGCGATGGGATTTACACGATAACTAACTCCGCCACGGAAATTCCAGGTGTCGTCAAAAATATCGGCAATCGCCTCATTTTCGGCCAACTCCTCCTCAAAAAACTGATCATCCCGAAAATTTACTTCCGTACTGGCATAGTTTACATATTCGGTAGCCACCGACAGAGAGAAGCCTCCAAAATCATCAATGGCCGCGCCAAGGCCAATTCGCTGCGGGTATCGAACGGAATAATCGAACCGGGTTCGTTCGCTATCATTAAAACTGTCGCCATTGTCCATGGTAGTTCGGATTGTGGCGTCAAAATCTTCTTCTACGTTAATCCGTGTTGGAAAGGTGTAAGAGGCTCCAATATTCAAATGATCCGTCAATCGAACAAGTGACCCAACACGAGCCCGAAAGCCGTAAAATTCGCTGCTTACACGATCGGTGAGCAAGATGCTATCAATATCAGTATTGCCCGTACCGTCCCCGTTCGAGTCGATAAAGGCGGAATCATACAGATTCAGATCGTCACTTTCGAGAATGGTTCGGCCGAACGTAAAACGCCCGTTCAGAAAGCCAATACTCGCGCCTACCATTATATTTTTTTGAAATTCCGTTGCCAGAAAGGCCGACCACTCTCCGCCAAATCCGCTTTGCACTATTTCGCCCTGCTGTCGCATGCCGAGGAACGTGCCCGGCTGATCGAACCCGAGACGAAGAATCGATTCATCCCAGTCTTGAAACTCATCTCCAAAATCGGTTGCGAACGTATTGAACGCGATATCGGCATAAGAATCAGAAATCTTGAAAAAGTCGGTGATCGAACTATTCTCATTGCGGGCGTTGAATGCAGCAGCCCGGTTAAAGTTGGTGTGCTGATTGTAGCCACCTCCAACCACAAGACTGCCACGTTCGGTTGGAAACCGATAGACCAGCCCGATGTTCGACAGGCGCGTATCGTTTTGAGATGTTGAGCGGCCAGTGCCCAAAAAAGAGGCATTTTCATCGACCGTATTAAACGAAAGGCCAAACTCACCAAAGCTGTCGTTGATCAGAGCAAGGCTGGCAGGATTGTCCAGAAAAGCGGCGAATCCGGTACCGAGGGCAACACCCGGCATAATTCCTGTTATGGGATTTGCTATTTGCTGCTGGTCGCCAAACATCACGGCCTGGTTCGAAAATGTGAGCGCATTATTCACATTTTGCGCGTTGGCCGTGAAAACGTTCGCAATAAGAAGGCTCACCATGATACTGGTGAGCCTTAAAAAAGAAGATGCTTTCATGATGATATCGTATCTCTGTTCAACTCAGTGGGCACAAACCGCCAATCCGGTTAATTGCCCCGGCTTCGGGCGTTAGACGAACGACTTGTTCGTGTGGTTCCGGATGACGACTGAACGGTATTGCTTCGTGTTGAAACATTGGCAGACGAGCTCCCGGACGTGCGGGTACTACTTCGCACTGTAGCGGATGATGAACGAGTGGTTGCTACAGGCCGAGATGTTACCGTACGAGAGGTAGCAGAGCGAGGTGCAACGGCCGGTGATTCTACCCGTGTTTGAGGCGCACGCACCCGGGGTGGTGTTGCCGTGCGCGGCTGTGTGGAAATTCGGTTTTGTACCGTTACGGACGTTCTGTTCGCGGTTGATCGAACCGTATTTGGTTGTGATTGAACGGCAGGTGCTGCACTGCTCAGATTGTTTCCACGGCTACGAACGTTTCCACTGCTGCTGCCCGATGATCGCGATGAAGAGCGAACAGCTCCACTGCTTCGGTTAGACGAGCGGTTGGAGCGCACGTTCCCGCTGCTGCGATTATTCGAGCGCGTGGACCTCACATTGCCGCTGCTTCGATTGTTGGATCGGGTTGACCGAACATTGCCGCTGCTTCGATTATTGCTCGATCGGCTGCGGATGTTGCTTCGGTTTGAGTTCGTTCTTACCGAACCCGAACGTACTGTGCTTCGTGTTGTTCCACGGGTCCGAACTGAGGACGATCTCGTATTGACGCGAGATTGCACCCCGGAGCTGCGAACCTGAGAAGAGCGTGCCGTACTTCGAATATTCGATCGTGTAGCCGTTGACCGGCTGTTTACACGTGCACGGTTTGCGGTTGCTCTTGTACGGGTGGTTCCCGAAGAGCGAAGCGCCGTTGGCCGCACTCGGTTGGAGTGAACGGTAGATACACGGTTGGAATGGATGAATACAAAGCTATTCCCGTGAAAGCTGTAATAGGGAGAACTATATCCATAAAAACCGCCGGGATATACCGTGTAAAATGGAGAGTACCCAAAATGATATCCGGAATGTCCATAGAATGGTCGGTGAAACCGGCTGTATCCATACCCAAAACTAAGACCTATTCTGAATCCGGATCGGTATCGGGGATAATGACCAAAACCGTAGGCTGGGTAAAACGCGCCGGCATAGTATGGAGAATATGAGTAGGCGGGATAAGAGCCGTAGTAATTGTAGTTATTTACGACCGTAGCAGATCCCGAAGTACTTCCTTGGTAGGAGGTTGAAAGCGTAGCTCCCGTCTCGTTATACCACTCCTGTACTTCGTGGTCCACAATATAAAACTCCTGGGCATCTTCCCAGCCATCTTCGTAGCCAAGTAGATAATCCTCTTCGTTTACCACCTTAGCGGTTTGTCCGGCAGTGGATGGTTGCTGTGATGGCGCCGCTTGCTCCGCACCGCTCCATGCATACGTGCTGGAAGCAGGTGTATGGGCTACCCGTTCGTGCTGAACGGTTTCGAGCTGTGTGTAGCACCCTGTGGTAGCAAATGCTAACAGCACTAATCCTGCTTTCTTTAACTCTTTTAGCGATTTCATAACAACCTCCGACTTCGTTGACAGTTTGTCTCTGGATGTAAAATAGCTACTTCCAAACAATCTTTGTATCACATATTCATGTTAAACGTTTCACATGTTTATGAACCTACGGATCAAATTTCGCCCCTCAGCGATTTGGCGATTACTTCCGCTTTAGAATTAACATGCAGCTTCTTGTAAATGTTCCGTATGTGTGCACGCACCGTATCGATCGAAATGTCGAACCGGTCGGCAATCAGTTTATAACTCAATCCGTCAACGAGCCCGTTTACAATATCTTGTTCGCGGGCTGTAAGATTGCTGTCCGGGGATTTCTTTTTGGATTGATCGCCAAAATATTGAATTACCTTTCGGGCAATCTGAGGGGACATGGGCGCTCCGCCTTGCATCAGCAGTTCAATGGCCTCTTTGATTTCGGGGAGTGATGTATGTTTTAAGAGATATCCGGATGCGCCCGACTTCAGGGAATCGAAAATTTTATGCGAATCGTGATACACCGTAAGCATGATGATCTCAATCTCAGGATAGTTTTGCTTGATAAGGCGGATCCCTTCAATACCCGACATGCCTGGAAGCTGAATATCCATCAGCAGCACATCGGGAGCGTCGTACTCCTTCAAGTGCTGAATCATCTCTTCTACGGAGTCGACAGCCACCTTACAGCTTAACGGCTCCTGCATATCCAAATAGCGCTGGATCAGATCCCTGATTTTTACGTTGTCTTCTACAATTCCAATGGTAATCATAATCCTGTTTTTTTAAACGGTTCCCGTTACGTGCACGCCAAATCCATCTTCTCGGTTAATGGAAATATCTGCCTTCATGCGTTCTGCTCTCATTTGAATATTGCGCAGCCCCTGCCCCGATTTTCGGTTGCCGCTGGTAGTGTTGCCGTTGTCCTGAACAAGCAGCTCAAAGTCGGATCCGTCAAACGAGAACCGAATCATTACTACGTTGGCGTCAGAGTGTTTGGCCACATTGTTAATGGCCTCTTTAAAAATCAGGTATACATTCTCTTTGATATGAACCGGGAGCCTCTTATTCATTTTGAGCTGATCAAAATGGTAGGAAACGCTCACGCTCCCATTGCTAAAAATGTGATTTACATAATCCTGCATACGATCGGTTAGATCTCCGGCCGTATCGTTTCGGGCATCAATCGACCATACGATATCATCGAGGCTGCTCACAATTTTCCGGCTCTGCTCGCCAAGATGGTGGAGTGTAGTGCGTACTTCATCAGAGACTTCCCCTGCCTGTAAAAAGTCGGTTCGCAGTGCCAGCTCAGTAAGCGAGGAGCCCACATCATCGTGCAGGTCACTGGCTATCTGAACCCGCATCCGCTCCAGATCAATCTGTTTTTTGACTTTAAAGTATCGATAATAAAAATAGATCAAACCAATCACACCCAACATAACGAGTGTTAAAAACCACCACTGCTGCCATACAGGGTTCTTTATTTGAAAAGTAAACCCGGCCGTTTGCGCACTCCGAACGCCATCGGCATTGTAGGTACGCAGTTGAAATTCGTACGTGCCGGGCGATAACAGCGGATAGCTCAGTTCGCGTTCTCGTGTGGTTTGCCACTCCTGATCCACTCCTCGCATTCGGTATTCGTACAGGATCTGAGCCGGGCTTTCGTAGCTCAGGCCTGAAAAACGAATTTGAAGAAAGTTCTGATCAAAATTAAAGACCATATTTTCGTTTTCCGATACCGGTATACCGCTAACCAGAATTTCCTCAAATTCGATACCCGGTGGGGCGGTATTTTCTCCTACGTTATCGGTGTGAAAAATACTGAACCCTTCTACAGTGCCCAGCCAAATACGCCCGTCTCTTGCTACCAAAGAGGCCCCGGCGTTTAGCTCGTTGGCCACAAGCCCCTGATGCTGATCGAACAGTTTGTAAGCTTTGAGGCGTTGTGCCCGCGTTTCAGCCGCAAGGAACACTGAGGGCCGAAAACGATAGATGCCACGGTTGGTGCCAATCCAATAGGTGTTTTCATGATCCTGAATCGTAAAATAGCTCACAATACCGGTTTGAGCATCACCGGCAAAATTGAAAATAGTCTCCCCGCTGAGCCTGGCAACCCCATTGAATGTAGAAAACCACAACTCCCCGTTATGGTCGATATGAATGTGAATAACTCCGTTGCTTGGTAGTCCATCGTTCACGGTGTAATGAAAAAAATTATTCTCTTCCATACGTGCCACTCCACCGTACGTGGCAATCCACAGTGAGCCATACTCATCTTTTTTTAGATCCATCACGGTGTTGTTCAACAGCCCGCTACCGATATTGTACTGACGGTACGTCTCTCCGTCGAAGCGGATAAGCCCATCGTTATACGTAGCCACCCACATCACACCGTCATCGTCTTCCAAAAATTTCCGTACGGTGCCGAACGGAAAGCGTTCGTTTGGTATGGCGCGTATTCGACCGTTTTCCAAAATACTTATTCCCTCTCTGGAACCGATCCACACGCGCGAACGGCTATCAGCATAGAGGGTAAAGAGTTTGTCATCCTGCAATCCCTGCTCCTGCCTGAAATGCTCCATGTCCCCATCCGGCGTAATTTTTGAAATACCTCCGCCGTACATCGCTACATACACGTTACCTTGCTCGTCTTCGGTAAATGCATTTACAACATTGTTCAGCAGGCCGTTGTCGATGGTAAAGTTGGTGAATACTTCACCCACAAAAAGATTCAAACCGGCACCCAGCGTGCCGACCCAGATGTTCTCCTCACGGTCCACCATCACATCATACACAACGGTAGCCGCCAGGCTTTGGCGGGGATTGTAGTTTGTAAACCGAGTGCCGTCAAAATGGGAAAGGCCACTATCGGTGCCGAGCCACATCGTGCCGTCGGGGTCCATCGCGATAGACTGCACGCCCTCGCTGGCCAGTCCGTGGCCGGCATGGAAATGCTCAAAGGAGTCGTCGTCCATTTTAATCAGTCCCGAAGAGCTGGCAATCCAAATTGCACCGTCGCGGCCCAGGGCCAGGTCGCGAATGCGGCATTCCGGCAGACCGTGATCGCGGCCATACCGCTTCAGCTCGCGTCCGTACATTCGAAAAAGGCCATCGCGCGCGCCCAGCCATATAGCGCCATCCGGTGTTTGCAGCAGTGCGCGTACATCCAGCCCGCGATAGCCCAGGGCATCGGTTACATTCGTAAACCGTCCGTCAGAACCATACCGCCAAACACCATCTTCGCTGGTTGCAAACCAGATGTTACCCTCTGTGTCTTTCAGGATATCCAGCACAGCAAATTCGGCAATGGGGCTGGCAAAATCGGGCACTGTAATGGCTTGGTTCTCCATCATTGCAATCCCACGGTCGGTACCCAGCCACAATCTCCCGCGGTCGTCTTCAAAAATGGTATTGATACGCGTATCGGGCAGGCCGTCGCTCTCGTAAAACTGCCTGAATTCGTGGCCATTAAAGCGGTTCAGCCCGAATCCGGTCCCAATCCACAGATATCCTTTCTGATCCTGAAGGATGGAGTGCACGACGGATTCACTTAAGCCCTGTTCAATTGAATATACCCGAAACGTAGATGATTGGGATACAGCTTGTTCAGCGACTATGGAAACCGCCAAAATGGTCAATATGAGCAACGGTTTTGGCATAGTGTACTAGTATAGGGGTTGGCGAACCTTGTGCCAATAACATAACCATGTGATACGCATCACGATACAGAAACCTGTTGCAAACAACAAAGCCTCCGGGTGGGAGGCTTTGGAACAAAACACAACCTTATGGTATGGCACCATTAACCGAGATAGGCACGCAATGCCGCGCTTCGGTTGTGATGCCGTAATTTACGCAGCGCTTTTTCCTTGATCTGCCGAACCCGTTCCCGGGTCAGATCAAATCGCTCGCCAATTTCTTCCAGTGTGAGGGAGTGCTCGCGCCCGATCCCAAAATAGAGTCGGATTACTTCCGCTTCCCGCTTGGTCAGTTTGGAAAGGGCCCGCTCAATTTCCACCTTCAGCGATTCACCCATCAACTCGTTGTCGGGGTCGGGAATTTCTTCGTTTTCGAGCACATCCAGCAAGCGGTTGTCTTCACCCTGTGCAAAGGGAGCGTCCATCGAAAGGTGGCGGCCGGAAATTTTAAGTGTATCGGCCACTTCACCTACCGTCATTTCGAGGCTTTCGGCAAGCTCAGCAGCTGATGGTACGCGTTCGTACTCCTGCTCCAGCTTGGACAGCTCTTTTCCAATTTTGTTGAGTGCCCCAACCCTGTTCAAGGGCAGACGCACAATACGGCTCTGCTCGGCCAGTGCCTGCAGAATGGATTGCCGAATCCACCAAACGGCGTATGAGATAAACTTAAATCCCCGGGTTTCGTCAAATCGCTTGGCTGCCTTTATAAGGCCGAGGTTCCCTTCGTTGATCAAATCGCCCAGCGATAATCCCTGGTTTTGATACTGCTTGGCTACCGATACCACAAACCGAAGGTTTGCTTTGGTAAGATCCTCGAGAGCGCGCTGCGATCCTTTCTGAATTTCTTTTGCCAGACGGACTTCATCGTCGGGGGTAATGAGTTTCTCTTTTCCAATTTCATGCAGATACCGATCCAACGATTCCGATTCTCGGGTAGAAATTCCTGAACTTTTTGCCACGATTGCTAAGGTTTATTATGGATTGATGATGTGATGAGCTACAACCAACTGATGCGTCTGTATTGAGAATGGCATCAAAAATAGGGTCGTCCTGAAGAGGGTGTTCATAGCTGTTGTTCGAATCTATAACGGATTAATATAAAGAACATTTCATAAAAATGCGTCCTGCCTTTCTACAGCTGATCCAGAAAAGATGTTCCGGGCAGAGCCGGTGCCAGATCAAAATAGTGAAGTGCCGTTGCGGCAATATCCGAAAACGTTTCGCGCATACCGAGCGGACGCCCTCCCCCTTTTCCGTGAATGACCAGCAAAGGTACGTATTCGCGGGTATGGTCGGTACTATCGTCGCAGGGATCGTTTCCATGGTCGCTGGTAAACAAAAACAGATCGTCGGGCTGTAGTTTGCTTAAAATGGACGGAATGGCGCGATCTAATTCCTGCAGGCATCGGGCATACCCTTCGGGATCCTGCCGATGGCCGTAGACCTGATCGGTATCGATCAGGTTGGTAAAAACAAAACTGTTGTCGATATCCGCACTCATGTTGCTGAGCAATTGAGACAGCCCCTCGGCATTGCTGCGGGTTTTTCGATATTGCGAGAATCCATTTCCTGCAAAGAGATCGAGCACCTTTCCGATGGAATAGGTGTTAATCCCTTTCTGCTGAAGCAGCACGGGCAGATTGGGTTCGGGTGGAATAGCGGAAAAATCTTTTCTCGCTTCCGATATCCGTTCAAATTCGCCCGGCGAACCTTCAAAGGGGCGGGCAATCACACGGCCTACTTCAATCTCGTCTACGGCAATCTCTTCGCGCACCATCCGGCACCAGTCGTGCAGTGTTTCCGTGTCGGTCACATCCACGTGGCAGGCAACCTGAAATACGCTGTCTGCCGAGGTGTACACAATCGGCTGGCCGGTTCGCAGATGCTCCTCTCCGTAATCCCGAATCACATCGGTACCGGAGTACGGCTTGTTGCAAAGCACACCCGTGGTGCCGGTTTTTCGGGCAAATGCATCGAGCACATGCTGTGGAAATCCATCAGGGAATGTGGGGAACGGTTGGTCGAGGTGGATGCCGGCAATTTCCCAATGGCCGGTTGTAGAATCTTTTCCGGCCGAAATTTCCTGCATACGCCCCCAGCTTGCCAGAGGCCGGTCGGCCGCCCGCAGCGTACCCGCTTCTTTTATGTTTCCCAAGCCAAGCTGCTGAAAGTTAGGGAGTTCGCACCCGGTTTGCTCGCAGACATGGCCGAGCGTATCTGCCGTTTCATCGCCATATTCGGGAGCATCCGCCGCAGCGCCTACACCAAAACCGTCAATCACCGTTAAAAAAAATCGTCCCATTTACTCGTTGTTTATGCTGTTGACTTTAGTATATCTGACATTGCCCGCTTGGTTTTCTCAACCACACCGTGCGCGTCGCAGTCTTCCTCCTCCAGCTCGGTATAGCCACAGAGGATATCAATATCTATTTTTGCTCCATTTCCAAGTTCGATCGGTTTTTCGAACATCGCCGTTACGGAGTTCATGTACTGTTTGTGTTGCTGCTCTCCGCTGCAGTGCAGTACGTAAAGAAATACGTAATCACTAACAAAACCGATATATCCATTGCAACTGTGCAGGGCCGGATTCAGCACTTTCACCACACGTTTTTGCAGCTGTTTCAACTCTTCGAGGCGGTATCGGGAGCGGTGTTCCTGCAGGTTTTGAATCGTGATCATCCCCACATAGAGCGGTGAGCGACTCTTCTTTTCGCGATCAATTTCCTGCTGAATTCCGGCCTCCCAAACTTCCGGAATAAAGCTTCCGTACTCCGAGGTAAACAGATCCTGATCTACGCGAAGTTTGTCGTTGTGGATATGAATAGCAAGAGAAGCTACCCGCACCAGATTTGAAATTTTGTGTTTGACCGATTCGGTAAACAGCAGCGGATTTTTATGATAGGTAACAACGACCGCGTGCCGCCGATCGGACAGCAGCATCGGTACTGCATATGTGGCTCCCTCGGTCTGCTTTTCGAGGGTTGACACCCGCTTTGGACTCTGATTGAAATGAATCGAAAATTGCTCCTTTCCTTTTTGGAGCGCATCATAGGCCATCGACTTCTCCTGAAGCATGAGCCCGGGGGGGAGATCGGACGCAAATCCATCGGAACTGAAAACGGTAATCCAGCTATCCATTCCCCGCAGCATGATGGAAAAGCCCCCATCGGGAAGAATTTTCCGCAATCCATCCATTACCCTTTCAAGAATCACCACTTTGTGCTGTTTTGGCGACAGGGTATTCAAAATCGCCTCGTACTGGGTCCACTGCTGCTGGTCGTCATGCAGATCGGTAAGCTCAAGATAGGTGTTCAAAATATGAAGCAGTGCACTGCGGTAGGCTCCAATCGTCTCCTCAAAGTCTTGCAGGTGAAAGGGCTGTTCGGTTTCGAGAACTGTAAACGCAACCACTTCGCCGTTATTCTTGAACGGAAGCAGCGTGATGTGTTTTATCGGCACAAAATCGAAATAGTGAATCAACCCCTCGGCAGGGACCTCTTTGCCCACCTGAAGCTGCGTACTATCATCTTGATCTTTATACTCATCCAAAAAAAAGTGCTCGAATCCGATACGGTCTCGGAACATCACATTGGGCAGTGCCGTAGTGCTGGTTTCGAGCACAAACTGCTCGCGTGACCGATTTACCCAGTACATATACGCCGTCTCCACACCGGTCGATTCCCACAGCATAAGCACCATGTTCTTCATGATGCTTTTAAACTCCAATAGTGATTTCTCTTCCCGCGATATTGCCATATTATGCCCGGTTTTCCTCAGCGGCCAGTTCAGAAGCCAGCTCTTCGGCCTGTGCCACCATCTGTTCAAAAAGTGCGACGCCGCGTTTCCAAAACGACGGATCTGTAATATCCACTCCCAGTTTGCCTACCAGCTCGTGCGGCCAGTCCGAGCCGCCCGCTTCCAGCAGCCCCAGGTAGTTCTCTTCAAAATCAGCCGCCCCATTTTGATAGAGATCGTATAGTGCCAGCACCAACAACTCCCCAAACGCATACGCATAGACGTAGCCCGGTGTATGCAGAAAATGCGGAATGTAGCACCACCAGAGTTTATACTCATCGGTAATGTGAACCGACGATCCGTACAGGGCGTGCTGCGTGTCGGTCCAGTGCTTCGAAAACTCTTCGGTTGTAAGCTCTCCGCCTTCGCGGCGCGCGGTGTGAATGCGGTCCTCAAATCGGTTCATCGAAACCTGCCGGTAAACCGTAGCAATGGTATCATCAATTTTGCTGATCAGCAGCGAGAGCTTTTCGGCCGGATCGGTAAGATTGTTCATCAATTTTTGGAAGACCAGCATTTCCCCAAATACCGATGCCGTTTCAGCCGTAGTTAGCGGTGTGGATGACTGAAACTCTCCCTGTTTGCGCGACAGAAATTGATGAACACCGTGGCCCAGCTCATGAGCCAGCGTCTGTACATCGCGCAGCCGGCCGTCGTAGTTCATAAACACATAAGGGTGAACGGATGTAACTGTGCTCGCCGAATAAGCACCGCCCCGCTTCCCGGGCCGAATCGCTGCATCAATCCAGTTCTTCTCAAAAAAGTGGCCTGCAATGGTTTTCATCTCCGGATGAAAATCGCCATACGCATCCAGAACCATCGTTTTCGCCTCCTCCCAGGAAACGGAGGTTTCACTGTTGGTGATGGGGGCGTAGCGATCGTAATCGTACAACGTATCTACGCCCAGCAGCGATTTCTTCAGCTTGTAATACCGCTGCACCAGCGGGTAGCTGTCGGTAACCGTATCCACCAGCGACTGCACCGAATCACGATCGGTTTGGTTGGCCAGATTACGCGAGTCGAGCCAGTGGCCGTAGCCGCGCAGCTTGTCGTTGGTGTATTTATCGGCCAGAATTGTATTGAAAATAAACGTGAGGCTGCGGCTAAGCTGCCGAAAGGTAGCCGTGAGCGATGCGTGTGCCTCCCGGCGCACCTCTCTGTCGGGGTGGTGAAGTTTGCTCAGCACCTGCTGCTCGGTAAGCTGTTCGCCATCAAATTCGAATCGCGCTGCCCCGAGTGTTTCATCAAAGTACCGGTTCCACGCAGCGCGCCCAGTAATCGATTTGGCACTCATCACCTTCTCGGCCTCTTCGCCAAGGGTGTGCTTTTTGTATCGACGGGAGGTTTGCAGGTAGTGTTTCCACCGGCTCAGTGACTCATGTTGAATCCAGGTCTGGGCCGTTTCATCATCCAATGCCAGCCACTCTACATCAAAAAATACCAGTCGCTGCGAAAAGTCGGAGCCCAGCTCACTCGCTTCCTGCAGCAGCTTACCCAGTGCAGGATCTTCGGTGTTGGTAGACCATATCAGATGAGCGTAGGAAGATATTTTCCCCACGATCTGTACCATCTGTTCGTATTCGTCCAGCGCCTCCGCAAACTCTTCGGGTGTGCGCCGGCTGATGGTGCCGCGATAGGTATTGGCAAAGCGATCGGCCTGTTGCAGTACAGCTTCTTTATCTTTCTGCAGTTCGGGCGAATCGGGTGCGGCATAGAGGTCGGTTAAATCCCAACGCACCTCTTCGGCACCCGTAAAACTCTTTTTTTCAACAGTCATAAAACAGGTTTGAGGTAACTTATTTTTGCATGAATATAATCATATCTGCATCGCATTAAAATGAACGAATCAAGCCTGTAACAGAATGATCAAATAAGCAAATCAAATCGTTTTTTTATACGTAAATGGTTATTTTTGGCACATTCCATTACATCATGACGCTCGCTTCGCAACGCGACCATCAACATTCTGATTAGATCTCCTACACTCAAACCTCAGCACTCTATTTTGAAATCTTTAGAATCTGTTTTCGGCCCCAACTCTGCACTTGTAGAGGAGCTTTACAATCAATATCAAGAGGATCCAAATCAGGTACCCGACTATTGGCGTACATTTTTTGATGATCTGAACGGCGAAACCGCCGAAACCGCTGAGGTTGAAACCAAACCGGCTACTGCCAAAAAGGAAGAGCGAAAAGAAGCACCGGCGCCCAAAGCCAAAAAACCGGAAAAAAAAGAGCCAGCAAAACCTGCTGAGGATACCGATACCCGGGTTGAGAAGCTGAAGGGTGTAACCTCCAAGATTGCCGATAACATGGACGATAGCCTGTCCATCCCTACGGCAACTTCGTTACGCGTTCTGCCCATGAAAATGCTTACGGAAGACCGGGCCATCGTCAACCGCCATCTGTTGCAAAATGGCGAGCCAAAAGCGTCCTTTACCCATTTTATTGCGTGGGCTGTGATCAAAGCCATTCAGGAATTTCCATCCATCAACGCTCACTACAAGCAGAAAGAAGATGGCCATTACAAGGTGTACCCCAATCAGGTAAATCTGGGAATTGCGGTAGACCTGGCGGCCAAAGACGGCTCACGAAATCTTGTGGTTCCCAATATCAAAGGGGTCGACAAGATGACGTTCAAAGAGTTTCTTTATGCCTATAAAGAGATCATCGACAAGGCCCGCGACGGAAATCTTGAACTATCAGATTTCCAAAATACCACCATCAGCGTCACCAATCCCGGCACCATCGGTACCATCTCATCCGTTCCGCGATTGATGAACGGACAGGGTGCCATTATTGCAACCGGTGCCATCAACTATCCGGCCGAGTTTCAGTCTATGTCGCAGGATGTGCTGAATCAGCTCGGTGTGAGTAAGGTCATGACCATGACGTGCACCTACGATCACCGCATTATTCAAGGCGCTGAGTCTGGCTCGTTTCTGCAAAAAGTGAGCACAATGCTCAATGGAGAAGAAGACTTTTACGACTCTATCTTTAAAGATCTTGAGATTCCCTACGAACCGCTTCCTTTCGGGGAAGATAAGTTCCGCGGGCAGCTCAGCGGTGCTACCAATACATTGGAGCAGGATCGGCGGGCTATTGCCGTTTGGAGACTCATCAATATGTACCGCATGCGCGGCCATGTGCTGGCCGACCTTGACCCGCTTGAAGCCAAACCGGGGCACAGTCCGGAACTGGATTTAGAGTACTACGGGCTTACCCTGTGGGATCTGGATCGTGAATTTTACTGCGGCGGACTCGGCGGCTTAAAAACCGCAAAACTGCGCGACATCATTAAACTTCTGCGCGACACCTATTGCGGTAAAATCGGTGCCGAATTTATGCACCTGCTCGATCTGGACGAGCGCAAGTGGTTGCGGCAGAAAATGGAGTCGACCACCAATTCGCCCGACCTGAGCAAAGATCAAAAGCACGATATATTGCATAAGCTGAATCAGGCCATGGCTTTTGAGCAGTTTCTGCACAAGAAATATATCGGGCACAAACGATTCTCTCTGGAAGGTGCAGAGACACTTATACCCATGATGCACTTTCTGATGGAGAAAGCCGGCGAAGAAGATATCGACAAATTCTTCCTGGGAATGGCGCATCGAGGGCGGTTGAACATCCTGGTAAACATCATGAACAAGCCGTACCGAAAGGTATTTGCCGATTTTGAAGGGAATATTGATCCCGACACTATTCAGGGTTCGGGGGATGTTAAATACCATCTTGGAACGAAAGGAACGTACGAAACCAAAACCGGCAAGAAGATTGAGCTGGAGCTGCTGCCAAATCCCAGTCATCTCGAGTCGGTCAATCCCGTGGTGGAAGGAGCTGCGCGATCGCTGCAGGATCAGAGCAAGGATACAGACGCCTTCAAGAAAATTGTACCGCTGCTAATGCACGGTGATGCGGCTTTTGCCGGCCAGGGTGTTGTGGCTGAAACGCTGAACATGTCGCTGCTGCGCGGGTACGAAACCGGCGGTACCATTCATGTTATTATCAACAACCAAATTGGGTTCACCACCCTGCCGGAAGACGCACGCTCTACGGAGTATGCCTCCGATCTGGCCAAGATGATTCTTGCGCCCATCTTTCACGTAAATGGTGATGATCCCGAAGCGGCTGTCCACGCCATGAAAATGGCGCTGGAGTATCGACAAAACTTCGGAAAAGATGTAGTGATTGACCTGATCTGCTACCGTAAACACGGGCACAATGAGGGCGACGAACCGGCCTTTACACAGCCCGGATTGTATAAAGAGATCGACAATCACGATCCGGTTCGGGAAATCTACGTAAAGGAACTGGTTCGCAAAGGTGAATTCACCGAGGAGGAAGTTCAAGCTATTTTTGATGAGTTTGATGAGCTGTTGCAAAAGGCTTTTGAAGATGCCAAGAGTTCCCCCGCGCTGGAGGTGACTGATAAAATGCTCGATCGCAACGAGAAAAAGCAAAAAGAGTGGGCCGAGTATCCCGACACCACCTACCCTCTTGAAGAGCTGAAAGAGATCGCGGTAAAGCTCAACACCGTCCCCAAAGACTTTGATGCCAATCCCAAACTGCTTCGCCAGCTTGCCAAGCGAGCCGAAGCGGCAGAGAAAAATCAGAAAAAAATTGACTGGGGATTTGCTGAAGCTTTAGCATTTGGGTCTCTCTTGAAGAGCGGGAAGACTGTTCGACTGACCGGTCAGGATGTGGAGCGTGGCACTTTTAGCCATCGCCACGCTGTGCTGCACGGTACCAAAACGCACGAGCGGTTCATCCCACTTAACAATCTTTCGGACGATCAGGGTACCTTTTATCCCTACAACAGTTTGCTGAGCGAGTTTGCAGCCCTCGGTTTCGAGTTTGGCTACAGTGCGATGGATCCAAATGCACTGGTTGTTTGGGAGGCACAGTTTGGCGACTTTGTGAATGGCGCTCAGGTCATCATTGATCAGTATATTTCTGCTTCGGAAGCAAAATGGGGACAGCACTCCTCACTGGTTATGACCTTGCCTCACGGATATGAAGGCCAGGGGCCGGAGCACTCCTCTGCCCGCCTGGAACGATTCCTGCAGTTATGTGCAGAAGACAACATGCAGGTGGCCAACTTGACCACGCCCTGCCAATACTTCCATGTGCTGCGTAAACAGATTTTACAAGAGAAGCGTAAGCCGCTCATCATCATGTCGCCGAAAAGCCTGCTGCGACATCCAAAAGCAGTGTGCCGTGTTGAAGATCTATCTGCATCCCGCTTCAAGCCATTTATCGATGACTCAATCGACGATAAACAGAGTGTGAAACGCCTGGTTCTCTGCTCCGGTAAGGTCTATTACGATCTGCTGGCGGAGCGCGAAAAGAAAGAGAACAAAGATTCGGTTGCCATCGGACGGCTGGAGCAGTTTTATCCGTTTCCCAATAAGGATATCACGGCTGCATTGGATGCATATAGCAACCTCGAAACCATCGTCTGGTGCCAGGAAGAGCCCAAAAACATGGGTGCCTGGACGTTTGTAGCCCCTCGTCTTGCCGAGCTTGTAAATGGCCACAAATTAGAATATGCGGGACGGCTGGCGTCTGCATCACCCGCTACGGGACAGAAGAAAATTCACGATGCCGAACAGGAGAAGCTGGTTAACGAAGCCCTCGGCTAATCAGGATTTGAACCACCGCTTCTCGCGATTTTTCAACAAAAAAGGCTGCACGTTGCAGCCTTTTTTGTGTGATATAAACAATGGATGAATACACCCAAATTTGCAATCGTTATCGCAGCCCGTGCGGAACACCTTTGCAAATGCGGCTGACGGCATCGTGGCTATGCAAGCTTTCAAGATGGGCGCACCGAATCACAAAATCGTATATGGCCTCTTCCTCATCCAGTGTTTCGTACAGTAGTCGGGCAGCGTCTTCTACAAATTTCTGATACGCACCATTCAATTCCGCAAACGCCTGTTCATCCTCGCGCTTTACCATCACCTGCGTTTCGGTCTTCAACGCGTCGCGGCATCGTTCAATCAGATCATCCAAAAATAAAGCATCGGTTAACTCTACCGTAATAGATGCCACGCTTCGCTGACTGTGAGGAATCGCCGCTACATCGCGTGTTTCACGGGCATGTTCAGCCAATTCGTAGGAGCAAGGACAGGCACTGCTGTACACAAAATCGAGATGAACAAACTTTCTAAATCGTCCGTACTCGTCCAACTTCCCTTCAAATGCAGCATTGTAATACTGGTAACCCGATAGGCCGGAGCGCAGGCTCTGTTGGCGCATGGGGTAGCTAAAGGAGAGTTTTAAAAATGCAGTGTGGCTATCGAGCTCACGTTTGTACGCACGCAGAATCTCTTCAAGTTTATCGGGATGAAAAACATCATCCTGAAACGTATAGAAGGTGCGCATAATGCGACTCATGTTAATTCCTTTTTTGCCGGCACTCAATCCCACATATCCATCAACAGACGTCTCCAACGTAAGCAGGTCCCCACTTGGAGTTGCAACCCTGAGCGGCAGTTTAAAATTGGAAATCCCCACCTGCTGAATGGGAACATTGGCGCCCTCAATAAGCGACGCAGGCCCGTTCTGTAAATCGGGAAGTGACGATTTATATTCGTCCGTGACGGTAAAAGTGGGGTCGTAAAAACGACGTACGCCTGTATCAATCATGAATAAAAGTCTTGTTTAAAATCTACGAAAAGGACAATACTCTGCGATATTCCGTTCCGTTTCGAACAGTTTTACCGAGTACAGCCTGGACGAACCGTAGGCCGCGGATTCGATTTCCTCTTCCAATTGATGATAAAATGCTTTCACCAAATGCTCGCTGGTTGGAATGATTCCCTCTAAAAACGGCACCTCAAGATTGAGGTTTTTATGATCACACGAATCGATAATTTTCTCTTGAATTATTTTTTTCAATCTGCTCAGATCGATTACATATCCTGTGTCAGGGTCCGGCTCACCTGCCACGGTTACTTCAATCACATAGTTGTGGCCGTGCCAGTTGGGGTTGTTGCACTTGCCGTAGGTAGCCTTGTTCCACTTATCCGATTTGGATGGGTTGTGCAAACGGTGTGCAGCGTTAAAATGAGCTTTTCGTGTTACAAAGATCACGTTTGGTGGTGCATTAATTATTCGATAATGAACCTCTACAACACCGTTACGAGTCGATCGGTTCCTCTTAAAAATACAAAAAAAAGGCCCCGGTTCCCCGTTGCCTTTTTGTGATCAGTGTTCAATGGGAGTTAAAAAAACGTAGCTCCCGGCTACACTCTCTATTTAATTAGTGTCATTTTCTGAGTTCGGCTAAAGTTTTGCGCTTCGAGTCTATAGAAGTAAACTCCGCTCGAGAGATTGTTCGCGTTGAAGGTTATACTGTTCAACCCTTCTGCACGAACTCCATTTACCAGCGTATCAACCAGACGGCCGGTAATGTCGTACACTTTCAACGAAACAAACTGCGAGGAAGGCAGCATGAAATCGATCTGTGTGGTTGGGTTGAATGGATTCGGGTAGTTTTGAGACAGCGTAAATTGAACCGGAGTAAACGGCGTCTCATCTTCTATATCCGTGAATACACCCGTAAGAATACCCAATTCAGAGATGGCTGACCAACCGGTAGCCCAGTTTACGGTGCCAAATGCTCCACGAAAATTGGACTGCTCAAAAAAGTCATCACCGGTTGGAACAGCGCGCACGTTCTGGAACGCTGGCCCACTAATGTTCGGAAGTGGATTCAAACCCCCATCGGCAACACGACTGATACCGCCCAGTTCCGGATCAACCACTTCATTGAATTTGCCCTGTGCAAGTAGCGCATCCCGCACAAACTGCTGCGGAATAAAGTCTGCTGCATTGTTTCCGGCACCAAAATTCCACCAGATATTATTGGCCAAATCCAGATCGCCCTGATCCAACCGATTCCGGCTGTCCTCACCTGATGCAAGGTCTTCAATGGTTATGGCTTGCCCGCCAAAATCGGTAAAAATAGAGTTGTAGTAAAACCCGCCGGCATTATCACGAAAGATCAGCGCATCGTTATTACGCGGGTTGTCGGCACCGGTTCCAATATAGGTAGCGTTGTAGATCACAGGAGTTGCAAATGGCGTGCCGTCTTCAGGATCGGTACCCCCGTCGTGTTCTCCGGCGCGGTCGGCCTGTCCATCCTGAATGGCAAACCAGAACTGGCCACGGCCACGGAATCCTTCGTCGTAATCGAACGAATCGTCACCGGCAAATGACGCGATTAAATATTTGGTATCTACCGTACCGCCAAACCACTCAAAGCCGTCGTCAAGATTGGCAAATACTTCTACAAATTCGATGGTGGTACCGCGACCTACACCGCCCATGGTGAGTCCGTTCAGCTCGTTCCCGGCGCCAATTTCCGACCCGCCATGGCGAATTGATACGTACCGAAACACGCCAGAGTCATCATCATTATCGCAGGTTGGGAATAGCGTATCGCCACATCCATACAAGCCACGGGTTTCAGTGGAAGGAATACCCTCAATTACCGTTACCCCGGGTGTGGAGTTTAACTCGGCTGTACCAAGGATAACGACACCGCCCCACAAGCCGTTGATATCGGGGCCGAATGAGCCATCCAGAGGATCGCTTTCAGCAGTAAAAATAATGGGTTGTTGCGGAGTACCCTCAGCAAAGATTTTACCGCCGCGGGCAATTATCAGGGCACTCGCTTGTGCACCGGTTCCCGGCCTTGCACGAACTACCGTACCCGCTTCGATACGCATCACAGCACCATCTTCCACGAAAACAAAGCCATCAAGCAGGTACTCATTATCGTTGGTTAAGACCAATTCCTGGCCAGGCTGAATAGAGGCATCCGTAATCGTTACAAATTGCCCTACTGCCGACAGAGGCAGAAAAAGCAATAAGATTATCATAGCTGTTTTTCTCATAATTCTCCTTTTAATTTTTTCACAGTTAATTTGTTGGTTGTTGTTTTGTTGCTTCTGTCCCAATGGAACAATCATTACGACTTAAAAGGAATAGGATACTCCAATGGAAAAAGAGCGTCCTCGTTCGTTGACCTGTGTAAAGAAATCACGGCCTTTGAATTCGTGACCTTTCCTAAAATCTTCATCCAGTACATTCTTCACTGAAAACCGGACTTTCAGATTCCGAATAAATTCTTGCTCTGCAATGAAATCGAGCTGGTTTCTGGAGTACTCAAAAATGTTAGGGGTACCACCGGTACTTACCTCCGTCATGCGCCGTCCAAATACATTGTAAAAAGCGCTTAAAGTTGTACCTGTGTTTATATTGCTGTAGGTCATATCTGCATTTATCACAAATGGCGACTGCCCCTGCATTTCGCGTGTGCCACTGGCATCTGCGTCTAAAGCACGGATCAATTCCAGTTCATCTTCCCCGATGGAAACTTCTGATTGTGCAAAGGTTGCATTGAACCCCACATCAAAATGCCGCAGTGTGTTAGAAAGCTGATCGAGTTGCTTGCGCAGTTCGATTTCAATTCCATAAACTTCAGCGTTATCAACATTTCTGAACTGAATTTCGGGGTTACTGCCAGCTGCCAACGGGTTAAATACTTTTTCTATCGGTCGGTCAAAGTCTTTGTAGAAGAAGCTTACTGCCACAAGTTCTCCGGGACGTGTAAACCACTCCCAACGTAAGTCGAAATTGTCGATGAGCGTGCGTTCAAGTTCGGGGTTTCCAATCACCGTATTCGAATTCACGAAATCAAATGCAGCGAAGGGTGCCATTTCCCGAAAGGTTGGCCGGGCAAGTGTTTTTCCGTACGTGAATCGTGCATTCATTCTCTGGCTTATTTCATACGTCAGGCTAATGGAAGGAAGCCAGTCGTTCTCATCTATACGGCCGGCCTGAATCGTTGTATCGGCACTGGCTACGTTTATTTTGGTCTGCTCAAGCCGGGCACCCCCGCTTACCCGAAGGCGATTAAATAGTATCATGTCGACCATCGCAAACAGAGCCTCGACTGTTTGGTCGCCTGTGTAGCTGTTTCTGATTTGAGTATTGTCGATCAGGTAGTTACGAAAGCGTGTGATTACCGCACCACTTCGCTCCTCGTCAATACCGAGATTTTCCTGGGCAAAAAAAGCTTCTTCATCGCCGGTAAATCGGAAATTATCTTGCGCAAACTGGAACTCGCGTTCATTGAATTCCCGGGATTTATCTCCGTATGAACCACCCACTTTTAACCTTGCACGAGAACCTGTGAGATGGTCGAATGGAATGGTTACCGCAGCGTTCACCGTGTTGTTATCTTCTTGCAGATTGCGGAAGAAACGGGTCGGCCTCGGATAAATAGACGGGCTGATCTGGAACGTTGTATCTACTTCTCCGCCCCCACGCTCGCGAATCAACACATCGTTGGTGAAGAATCGAATGTCGGGTTCATCCTGTTCCGTATCAGCCAGTGTCACGTCCCATTCGAATCGTACCCCGAGGCGTTGGCCAAATTGATGATCGCCCCGAAATTGATAGGAGTCGAGGCTTCGCTCAGTATACCGAAGCACGCGCGTTTCGAATAGCCCATCTGCCGGAAGATCTCTTGGAAAAGAACCTGCAAGCCGACGAGCTGACGATTCGATATTCCGATTTAGCATCAAGTTAAATCCTATCTCGTGAAATGGATGCGGCTTTACGGAAAGATTTAAAAGGCCTCCATATAATACTTCTTCCGAGCCAAAAGAGTCATTGAGGGTGAATTCACTATTCAGTTCATCGGTTGTGGCGGCATTGCTTGTTAACTGAAATCTGGAAGAGGTGCCTTTATCGTATCCATTAAAGTCGCGCGACTGGCTAAAGGCTGCCACAACACCAATTTGTGTTCCCGAAAGGTTGAATCGGGTTCCCGTTGAAGCCGAAAAACTGTTATCGAATGGCGCCTTTATACGCCGTGGAGCCATGGTGGAGCTGAACGATTTGGTAAGCTGGTCAAGTCGCTCAGCTTCTTCCTTATTCGTGAGTGCAACTCCAAACGAAGGTATTGTCTCTGCGTTTCGGATCGCTTCCGGAATCGCAAAATTACTTCTATCTACTCCAAAAAAACCTGTACGTCCCCCGTTGTAGTGAAGCACGCTCCCTCTCGCACCCACAGCCGAGTTATATCCGCTGCTGGTAGAGATAGAAAACTCAAATCGATCGGGAAAGTCTTTGGTGCGAATATTGATAGATCCCCCTGTAAAGTTGCCGGGCAAATCGGGTGTAAAAGATTTGGTTGTGGTGATGTTGTCCAGCAGAGAAGATGGGAAAAGATCGAACGATACAGCGTTACGGTCGGGGTTGGAACTTGGGATGGTTGCTCCATTTAGCTGTGTATTCATGTAGCGGTCACCCAAACCACGTACATATACATATTTGCCATCAAGCACCGTGGCGCCGGTCACTTTTTCCATCGCATCCGCGGCGTTGGAACTACCCGACTTACTCATAAACTCGGCACTTACCGCATTGCTTATCGAAATAGCTTTTTGGCGTTGAGCAAGAAGTGAGGATTCGTTGTTCTGAAGCGCCCTTGCCGATACCACAACCTCACCCAGGTCTACAGACTCAGTCTGCATCGACACATCCATCCGAAAGGTCTGATTGGCGGAAACTTCAACATTCTCGATTCGTTGCGTGCTGTACGAAACAAATCGCACAATTACGGTATAGCTACCTATCGGAATGCGGTCTATAATGAAAGAGCCATCAATATCAGCTGAAACCCCTCGTTCCAGCTCTTCTACAAATATGGTAGCACCTACAAGGGGATCCCCATTACGTTGATCTACGACTGTTCCCGCAATGCGGCCATTCTGAGCATCTGCAAGCGCTGCAGCAGATATCCAGAGGAGAACTGTAAGAATTTTAATTTTTAACATTTGCCTGATTTTTTTGAACACTGTGTGGTTGTTTTGATCAAGCAAATGTTAGCTATAGACTATTTCCTTAGCGTTATTCTCATATTTTCAAATCATTAGCTTATTGTTTCTTTAATGTTAAGAGATCGAGAGAGGGGCTTTTATCCGCCATATGAAAGGCGTGTGGTATACAGGACTGGAGCGAGGAAAAACCTTGTGCAAGAGGAGCTTATGAAAATTGTTCCTGAACAAAAAAAAGGCCCCGGTTCCCCGTTGCCTTTTTGTGATCAGCGTGTCTCACATTGGTGTGAGGCATGTATAAAAATGATGCGCTTTACCTTCCCAAAATAGCAACCTGCCGTTTCATTTCTATTAAGAAACCGTTACTACTTTATTAAGCTTTCGATTCGCTATCGGAATCGGCCACATCATCTACCGCCCCTTCAATATCTGTATTTTTTTCGGCGGCCGGACGGCTTTCAGGCGATTCATCGCTCGCCTTCTTTGTATTATGGCCATTACTTTTGAGAGATGATTCACTTTCAGACTCTTCAAACAACCCATCAGGATACTCCCCTTTCGGCTTTTCACCTAACAGCTCACGAATGTCCTGATGATTGATCACCTCTTTGTCCAGCAAGGTATCAGCCATTTTAATCAGCTTATCTTCATGCTTTTTGAGCAGGTTAAGCGTTCGCTGGTAATTTTTTTGGATGATATCCTGCACCGCCTGGTCAATTCGCTGGGATGTTTTCTCTGAGTACTTTTTGTTGAATCCGTAACTGTTGCCCGGATCGTTCGAATCTTTCAGAGAGATATATCCCAAATCTTCGCTCATGCCATACTCGGCCACCATGGCAAATGCCAGATTGTAGATCCGCTCAAGGTCGTTTTGTGCACCGGTTGAAATACGGCCAAACGTAATCTCCTCCGCTACACGCCCGCCAAGAAGAGCGCAAATCTTATCATTCAGCTCTTCGGTGGTCATCAAAAAGCGATCCTCAAGTGGAGTTTGCAACGTGTAGCCCAATGCGGCAAGACCACGTGGCACAATACTAACTTTCAATACCGTATCGGTATACTCCAGATACCAGCCCACAATGGCGTGACCCGCCTCATGATAGGCGACGATCTTTCGCTCGTTGGAATTGATAAGCTTGTTTTTCTTCTCAAGGCCGGCCACCACACGCTCAATGGCATCCTGAAAGTCTACCATCTCAACGCTTTTCTTGTCGCGCCGGGCTGCCATCAAGGCCGCTTCATTACAGAGGTTGGCCAGTTCAGCACCTGCAAAACCGGGAGTTTGTGAAGCCAATACCTTCAGGTCAATGTCATCGGAAAGTTTCAGCTTTCTGGCGTGAACCTCGAGTATTTGTACCCGCCCTTTCAGATCCGGTTTGTCGATGAGAATCTGCCGGTCGAAACGGCCGGGACGCAACAGTGCCGAGTCGAGGATATCGGGGCGGTTTGTAGCCGCCATGATGATCACCCCTTTATCAGAATTGAACCCGTCCATCTCACTTAGCAATTGATTAAGCGTATTTTCACGCTCATCATTGGAGCTCATCTGCATCCCTTTTCCACGGGTGCGTCCAATCGAATCGATCTCATCAATAAATACGATACACGGTGCCTTCTCTTTGGCCTGCTTGAACAGGTCGCGAACCCGCGCCGCGCCGACGCCAACAAACATCTCCACAAAGTCGGAACCACTCAGCGAGAAAAACGGTACATCTGCTTCGCCGGCGGTCGCTTTGGCCAATAACGTTTTACCGGTTCCCGGAGGGCCTACCAGCAGCACACCTTTTGGCAAGGTGCCGCCAAGGGTTGTAAATTTTTGCGGACTTCGGAGAAACTCCACTACCTCTTCCACTTCGGCTTTTGCTTCTTCGAGGCCGGCTACATCCTCGAACGAGACTTTACTTTCGGTCTGCTTATCGTAAAGAGATGCCTTGTTTTTGCCAATATTGAGTACCTGTTGGCCGGGATTCATGCGTTTGAGGATGTAAATCCAGAAAATCACAATCAACGCCAGTGGAATCAGCCAAATGAAAATACCACTGAACCAGTCTTCTTCGATTTTAACATCATAAACGACGTTGTGCTCATCAAACAGAGCCCGAACCTCATCACGCTCAAGCATTGTGGTATGGAACCGGGGGTTGCCGGGTTCGGCCGATTGCCAGCGGCTCTCAGGCTCCACCTTTTTTTCAACAATTCCCTCTTCGATCGCCTTTTCAGAATACTCTCCTTCTACCTCAACATTGTTGATGATGAGAACTTCGTTAACGTAACCTTGTTGCACATACTCCAGAAACTCACTGTACTTGATACGATCGGACGTACTGCTTGGAGCGAGTAAAAAATTAAATCCTATAAGAGCGACAAAAAGTGCTACATAAAACCAGATAAAACTGGGGCGTTTTTTCTTGCCGTCAGTTTTGGAGGCATCGCTTTTCTTTGATGGCATGTTTTTTTTCGTCATTTGTTCAATCTAAATCAGAAAATAGTTTTTAAGATACGATTTTTTGAGCACAGTGTAGGTACAGACACCCAATGGAATGCTTTTTTCAACCAGCCCGTTTCGTAGTTTTTTTACGGCTTAATGGTTTCCGTAAGGTCAAATTCGATGGTTTTGTCTTCTCCGGTACGGATAGTAAACGTTTTCTCTCCCGTTTTGATGTTCCCAACAACAACAAAATCTTCAAACTCTGCTTTGAGTTTTTCCACGTCTGCTTCATCAATGGTAAACAGAAGCTCAAAATCCTCTCCTCCATAGAAAGCATACTTATCCACATCTTCCTGCATTTCATCGGCCACACGGCGTGTTTCGAGTGCGATAGGAACCGCCGGTGAGTAGAGCTCTATCCCCACCTGTGATTGCCGTGCAATGGAATGGAGTTCATGCACCAGGCCCTGGGTAACATCTGCCATGGCGCCGGGAAGCACCCCCGCCTGTCGCAAAGCGTCTGAAAAAGCCGTCTGCAGTTTCGGTACAAGTTGCCGCTGTACCACATACTCATAATCGGCCAGGTCGGGATGGAAGTGGTTCTCACCACTCTCTTTCCAATGCTGTTTTTCGCGTAGTAAAATACGAAGCCCCGCAATGGCTGCTCCAAGATCTCCAGTAATACAGATTACCTGCCCCTCTTTTGCTCCGCTTCGGTACACAACATCCTCTTCAGCGGCCTCTCCAATTGCGGTAACCGAAATGGCAAGCAGTTGATGAGAAGCGGTTGAGTCTCCGCCGCTCAGCATCACCTGATAATCGTTGCAAGCTTTGTGAACGCCCCGGTAAAACTCCTCAATCATCTCTACAGAGCATCGGTTCGGAACGGCGATATCGATCAGGAGCTGTACAGGTGCTGCATTCATCGCGTACAGATCGCTGACAGCAGCCGTCACAACTTTGTATCCCAAATGGTGAAACGGTGTGTAGGTGAGGTCGAAATGGACGCCTTCAAGAAAAATCTCGGAGGTTGTGCAGATCACCTGCCCGTTTCCAAGGTGTTGGACAGAGGCATCGTCTCCAATCCCTTTTTTAACAGAGGGGTGTTTGTAGGATGACTGATCCTGAATTCGATCAACTAATTTTGTAAAACCCAGTTCCTGAACGGATGTAAACGTTTTGTTGGTCATAGTCTCCAAATAAAAACAGGCAGCTGCACAAATGTACAGTTGCCTGCGAAAAGTAATCGTATGGTTAATGTGCGCTAAAATTCGCGCTGTGTGGAGTAATTGATTCGTAGTGCTTGGGCGTGACGTAGCTCTTGCTGTACATCGGTTACAATGCCAAACTCCGAATTTCTATCTACCCGCAATGATACAATCATGCGTGGTTCTTCAAGGAGTTTGTCGTACATGATGTTACGAATAGCCCCCATATCGTCCACAATGGCATCGTCGATCTGTACTTTGGTGGAACCAAGCCGATCGCCACCAAGACGTTCCGGGCCGATGTAGATATAGCTTACAAGACGCTTCTGTTCAATCTTTTCGATGTTTTCTGCGCGCGTGAATTCAATCTGAACCTTGAGTTCTACTTCCCTCAATACGGTGGTAACCATAAAGAAGATAAGAAGCATAAACACAACGTCGGGCATTGCTGAGGTAGGTACACCCTGCTTCGTCTTGGCTTGTTTCTTTTTAAACTTACTCATAACGGTTAGCCCTGGTCTGGTTCAGCAATTGAGATTCGTTTCGGGTACATATCGGTAATTTGCTCATGTCGCAAACTACCCTGCTCCAGTGCCGAGAACGGCACACCAAACTCTCTCATAGAGGCTTGGTTACGGAGTTGATTGTAAGCACCCATCACTTCATCGAGCATATCGATGTAAATGTTGTACGGTGTTTGCCGATTCGTCTGTATCGATACTACAGCATCATCGGGAGATTCTGAGAGTTCGGGATCTACACCGTTGTTATCTACAAACTCCATCACACGTTCGCGCACCATGGAAATGGCTGATGGTTCTCCATCCAAAAGCACCATTCCTCGCTCGTTCACCAAGATGTTGAGCAAATTACGCTCGCGAATTGGCGGCGGCTCGATATCATCCGGAATCGGTGGCAGCTGCAAACCGATTCCTGTATCCACATCGATGGTTGTTACAACCAGGAAGAAGATCAACAAGAGGAATGCGATATCAGCCAGCGATGAGCCGTTGATTTCGGGTGCTTCTCTGCTTTTTTCTTTATTCAGCATAGAGATCAGAGATTAAAGGTTCGCCGCATGCTGGAGATCACAATACTAAGAGCCATGATTCCGAGCATTACTAACAACGTGTAGACGCCCGCCTGGTTCAGTGTGCCTGACGTAGCATAAAATACGCCGAACAGTGCCAGCGGAACAGCCATCACACTTACGCGCTTCAGATTCGATTTGCCAATGGCGATATTCCGGAACCCGAAGCCGATCATTCCAAGCACACCCAAAAGGATGCAACCAAGAACAATACCTACTGCTATTGTATTTACCATAATGTTAACGGTTTAAATTCAGGATTATTGATTCGTTTCTGGAAGGAACCGGCATACTATGCTTCGTCAGATTCCTGATCGGGCACAATTTGCTTGCCTTCTTTCAGAAGAATAATCGAATCAATAAGCGTGATGGAGCTTTCTTCCATATCGGCAATAATGCGATCAATTTTCGACACACAGTAGTTGTATCCCACCTGAAGAATAATACCTGCAAGAAGACCACCGGCGGTTGTTAAAAGGGCAATTTTAATACCACGAGCCACAAGGCTTGGCGAAATATCGGCTGCCGCTTCGATGGCATCGAATGCCTCGATCATACCAACAACCGTTCCAAGGAATCCAAGGAGTGGTGCAATGGCAATAAACAGAGCCAGCCAAACGAGTCCACGCTCAAGAAAGCTCATCTCGATGGAGCCATAGGTGGTAATCGCTTTTTCGGCAGCTTCGATACCCTCATCGGCTCGCATTAATCCAGCCTGAAAAACAGACGCGATTGGGCCGCGGGTTTGTGCACAAAGTTCCTGCGCGGCTGGAATTCCGCCATCCTGAAGGGCTTGCTGCACATCCAGAATAAATTTCCGGGTATTGATGTCTGCCAGGTTTAATGTGATGATGCGCTCAAGAAAAATAGCGAGTCCAAGGATAAGTGCAATAAGCACTGGCCACATCCATTCGCCACCTTCATTAAATTTTTCGACAATTACATTGAAAAAGCCAGCATCAGCTCCAGCTTGAAGGAAAAAGAGAGCTAAAGATGAAGTCATACGATTACTCCGGGTTATGTTTTGGTTTAATGCTCGAAATGATGCGAAATGATAGATCATTTCAAGTTAAATGTCAAAGCACTGAACGAGTTAAAGTGCCTGTTCAGTGAAAATAAACGAATTTCTGCCCGTCTGAAAAAAGAATTTACATTTCATCAAAAAACAGCGCTCACTACAAACCGCATCGTTTGGATAATTTCTCCTGTTGTAGTCGTACGTCCATTGTATTGAAGCGATAGCCGCAACAGCGATCCCGCACGATAATTACTATTTAGCGACCACAACACGTTGGTGCCCCGGCCAAGCCCCTCGGTCAGTTCAAATTCGGCCTGACTGTTGGGTGATCCATTAATAGACACCTGCTGCAATTGCAGCCGAATGGTGTTCTGAAGACGGTTGAACAGAAACAGACGGCTTTGATTCTCTACCCGCCATGTGGTAGCTGTTGCCCCTCCCAACGGCGCACGGTTCTCTTTTTCGCTATAGAAGAAGCGAAACTCGGTCTGGGTAGAGCGGTTGATGAACAGATTGAATGAAGGCTCGGCCTCGAAACCCTCTATATCAAAACTGCGCGAGGCAAAGCGGCTGTTGTCTGTGCGGTTCCATCGGTAGGCCGTTCGAATTGTGCCCCGAACCCGCTCGGACAACTGCGCGCCGGGCATCAGCTCCACCGCGCGGTTCTGCCTGCGTTCAAAGCCGGCCGCCCGTTGTACCAGAGCCCTCAACTCCGTATAGCTTACAAACAGGTCGCGTGTGCGGGCTTCGTTTTCCCACTCCATCTGCTGTTGAATGTTGAGCCGGCCGTTGATGGTGGTCTCTTCATTTCGAAACGCTGAACCTTGCAACAAGTAAATACGCCGTAAATTCTCTTCCGTACTGGTCTCTTGTACGTCGATGAGTGATGTCCACACCAAGCGATTTAGGGAGTCGCTGTCACGATCAAGCAGATCGCCTAACAGCTGCCCCAACGCAATTCGATTCCGGCTGCGCACGCGCAAATCGATCACCGGAAACAGTTCATCCGACGGAATAAACTGCCGAATGAATGTTCCTTCGTTCGGATTCACCTCCGGAAAAAATTCATCCAGCTGCTGCACACCGTCATTGTTAAGGTCGTTCCACACAAACTGGCCCAGTTCGGGGCCTACTTCTATAAATGTTTCCTGCAGCAGCGCCCGCCGTTCGGTATTGGCTTCGTAAAGCAGTTCACCCTCGAGCCAATCTCCCCCTACCCGGTAGTTATTGGCCGAGCGAATGAGAACGCCTCTGGACCGGGGTGATGCCGCTTCTGCGGTAAATTCCTCGGCAACCTGTTTTTGACGAAATTGCAGGCGGTTCTCGCTTCGGAATGCGGATGACGGCCGAAATTCCAGTGCAAACCGCTGCGACCGGCTCACCGATTCCCGAAGCAGGGAATTTTGGAACGGGCGCTGATTTTCGCGATAACCGATTCCCCCCTCCAGCGTTACCATACCCACCTGAAGACGAACACCGGGATTGATATCGTAAAAGCGAAGAGACGAGGGCAACAGCGAGTCGGCAACCGAACGCTGCCGCCGGGTTTCGGTTTCCCAGGCGGTAAACGGCGTTACTTGTACCGATCCCACCGGAAAGGTATACGCTGCATCAGCCTGCTGGCGAAACCAGCTCCCCTCCTGCTGCAGTGCCCGCTCATCACTGTCGATCCATTCCGTACGCAGCGACAAGCGCGGCGCTCCGGGCTCTGCCGTAGAACCGGAAAGTTGCACACGGCGGCCGTCAAAAAGATCGCGGCTCAGAAGGCCTCCCTGCAGGCGAAGGGTTGTGGCCTCTGTCGGCCGGAGATTGAGGAAGCCTTCCGTTTCAAACTCTTCTTCATCACGATCGGAGGCAACAATATTCCATTTCCGATCAAATTCAATCTCACGCTGACGATCAAAAAACTCGAAACGCCGGCCGATGTATTGCTGTCTGACGCCGGCATCGAGCGTTCCAATTGCGGTACGCGCCTCTTCCAGTACCAGCTCACCAAACGCGCTCTGGTCGGTTACTGAGGTACCATCCCGGGAAAACAAGTTGCGATCAAAATCGCTTACGGCCCACTCCCCGTTCAAACGAAGATTTTGTGTAAGCGCCAACGACGATTGCAGCGCCACCATCTGTTTACGCTGTGGAGCCTGCAGCCGAATGACCGGCTCGTAACTACCCTGGCCGGGGCCAACCCACTCGAACAAAATACCATTGGCTGTGCCGCCAATGCGCCGGTACGAACCGTTTTCCTCTCCAAAATTGGTAAATCGAACGCGAAAAACACCGCGCGAATCTCCTGGAATGTGCCTGAAAATCTCGAACGTTTCACCATTTACGACAGTGTCTACCCGCGCGTACAGCAAAAAATCGGCATTTTGCTGAAAGCCGACCGAATCGGCACCGCTCACCAGCAGTTCATCACTGCCCGTCACATCCCGCAATCGCTCAATCTCTTCCGGGGTGAGGTTTAGTTGGGTGTTGGGATTATCGCTGTCCGACTCCCGTATGAAAGATGCGCCCACTGAGAGGCGCCCACCAAGCAGTTGATCTTCCATCGCCTCGGCGGTAACCAACGTTCGGGTAAACTGCTGCGTGAGGAACTGATACTCAACCGTAATGCGGATATCGTCGGTAATAACCAGATTATTTGTAAAGGTGATCTCTCCGAGCGAGTAATCGATGATATACTCGTTTTCGGCCCCGCGGTTAACCTGCTGTCCGTCGATGTACACCGTTTCCGATCCGGCCAGTACGATAATAAACGGCTCGTTACCCGTTCCCGTAAGCCGGTACGGACCCTGAACACCTTCAATGCCCTGAATTTCCTGCAGCCGAAATTCCCCGCGTGATACGGAAAATCCGGCGCCAAAATCGCCGACTGATGTAACTGCCGTAGCGGAAGCTCCCTGCACGCGACGATTGATTCGCGCAAAACGGCTTTGATCCAGTTGAATATCAACATCGCCAAGTTCGAGAGTTCCCACCGGTGCCTGCAGCTGAATAAAGACGCGATCGAATTCGCGGAGATTTTGTGTGCTTCCATCGGGCTGGATCGGTGTATTGCGATCGGTTAGTGTGGCCAGTATGGTAATATCATCGGTAAGATTGCCGCTCAGATCGAGACGCAGGCCGCTATCGAGTGTCAGATCCTGCCGGTTGCCGATCGTGAACCCACGTGTAAGGCTTCCGCTTTGATTCAGGTTCACATCACCAAACAGATCATCGGCGGTTGTGCGGGTGCGAACTACGTCTTCGCCGGAACGGTCTGCTGTTGTATCTGCCTCCGCTTCCTGCCGCTCCCGAAGCTGGAAACGCGGCGATATCTCTCCGATTAGCCGTCGATAGCGAATCAGCAAATCAAACGGCAGAGGCTGAATCTGATCGGCCCCGGTAAGGTTCAGCCGGCCGGTGGAAGCATCGAAAGACCAGACGTCCGGATCGAGAGCACTGTTTTGGACCGAGAGTTCAAGTGATGATTCATCGACCAGAAAATCGATGAAGAAAGTGGTGTCGGCCGTGGCCACCTGCACGGTCTTTTCCTGCTGGAAGGATTGTGCACTTGCTTGGTGATGCAGCCACAACGTGGCGCAGATCATCACCAGCGCACGGCAGCAAAACGCGATATGTGCTGAATCCTGAATAAGCGGTATGGTAAAGGTCTTTTTTCAGAGTGAAAATACAATCTGAAGTGGACAAAAAACCGAAAAATCAGGAGCGGGCCCGAACACGCTGATAGCGTTCGACGCCACGTTCCAAAAATTCCTGAAACGGTTCGGCCCGGGTGTATCCGATCAGCTGGTCCAGTACGCGGCCGGTGTTTGGGTCTACGATCGCATAGGTGGGCAGTGCGAGCGTGCCGGTAAGGTCAAACTGGAATGCCTGGTTCTTTTGCGCATCCGAACCTCCATCGGTATAAAGCTTCACCTTTTGCATCTGAGAGAAGTAATTCTGCACGCCGGCCACAGGAAAAACATTGGCTTCCATGGCCCGGCAGTTGGTGCAGGTGTAGCCGGTAAAATCAACAAAGAGTGGCATATCATTCTCAATGGCTGCGGCCACACTTGCTTCGTAGTCGCGCGACCACTCTTCGTCTTCGGCAACGGCACCTCCTTGCATACTGATGGAATTTACAACACTTACGTCCGTCGACTGCCGTGCCGGCAGATAGGGATCCCAAACGCCAAGTGATGCGCCCAGAAGGCCGGGGATCAAATAGAAACTAAACAGAATCATCGGCAGTGCGAGCAGCAAACGGCCGGTAGAAATTGATTTCGGCTTTTCCTCTCCATGAAGGGCAAACATACCCAACACATAAAAACCGGCCAGGAAAAAGAAAGTGATCCAGGCGGCAATGCCCAGCGGACGCGTGATGAGATCCCATCCCCAGATAATATCGGCGTTGGAGAGAAACTTGACCGATGCCGCAAGGATGACGAAGCCGAGAATCACCTTCACCACGTTCATCCACGATCCGCTTTTTGGCAGCGAACTCAGCCATCCGGGAAACATGGCAAACAGAACAAACGGACTTGCAAAGGCCACCGAAAAACCGAGCATACCGATGATCGGTGCAAACCACTCCCCGCCGGTGGTTGCAGCAAGCACGGCCCCTACAAATGGGGCGGTACAAGAAAATGAAACCGCACTAATCGTTCCCGCCATAAACAGCGTGCCGGTAACGCCGCCGCTTTCGTTGCTCTTTTTGTTCAGCCAGTTGGTAAGCTGATGGGGCAGGCGCAGCTCAAACAAACCGAGCAGGCTTACGCCAAACAGAATAAAGGTGAGCCCAATAATAAGGTTTACCCATGGGTTGGATGCAAACTGACTCACACCTGATACACCCAGTATCAACGAGAGAAGTGCGCCCAGCAGGGTAAAGATAAATACAATAGAGAGGCCAAAAATGACCGCCTGGCCCCACCCGTTTTTGTTGTTCTTAGTCCCCTCGTTCGAAAAGTACGACACCGTGAGGGGAATCAGAGGAAATACACACGGGGTGAGAAGTGCGGCAAACCCGGCCGTGAGAGCAATCCATAAAAACGCCCAGAGGCTGTCGGTAGCAAAACCGGAGGTGCTGGTCAGTTTGAAATCTTCATCCTGGCTCACGGCTGTTTCGGCCCGTACCTCCTGAAAATCCTGATGGGGATTATCGGCAACCCCTTCGAGTACGACGGTTCCCTCAATCGACTTGGTTTTTGGGGGCAGACAGGCGGTATCATCACACACCTGATACAATACTTCGAGTGCGATTTGCTGCTCGCCCTGCAGCGTTTCGCGAAAAGCGATGGGTATGGTAAACTCTGCTTCTTTCGAGTGCCAGCCTAACTCGGCATTAAAGTTAGGATCGAGTACAATGGGGGCCTCGGTCTCTGTAATAGGACCGGCTATAGCCATATCGGACGACGCGGTGGAGAACTGCGTTGGAAACGGGCCTGCATCGGGATCGTTGTGAATGGAGTAGAGATGCCACTCCCCTTCGATGGTTGCCTTAACCAGAATATTGAACACCTCTCCGGCCTGAACACGGTCGGGCTGTTCGGTTATCTCGTACGATACCGGATCAAGCAGTTGGGCCTGTACAAAAAAAGGGGATAGCGCCAATATGGCGATCCCCAACATTTTTTTGAACGCGTTCATCATTTGTGAGCGTCGTTTACAATGTTAAAAGTAAAGCAACGAGGTTGCTTAGTCTTCTTTTACAACCCAAATTTTCACTTTGGGCTTCAAATCGCCAAGCAGGTTCACCGTTGCAGTGTACTCTCCGAGCGTTTTCACATCCTGGTCGAGCGAAATGTCGCGTCGATCAACGATGATGTCTCGTTCTTCGAGAGCTTCTGCTACCTGAATATTGGTGATGGTTCCGAAAATCTTATCATCTTCACCAACAGTAACGGGGATGGTGATGGATGTATTTTCGAGCTGTTGTGCCAGTTCCTTGGCTTTGTCTACGGTTAATTCGGCACGCAACTCAGCTTGTTTCTTGAGGTGTTCGTGCTGACGGATGGCACCCGGTGTAGCATAAACCGCTTTTGCCTGTGGGATAAGGAAATTACGTCCATAACCATCCTTTACATCAACCAGCTCACCAGCTTGGCCCAGCTTCTCAACGTCTTCTTTTAAAATCAGTTTCATGATTGTGCTCTGGTTTATCTCATGTTTTCGTTTACGTACGGAATCAGCGCCAGAAATCGGGCTCGTTTTACGGCCGTAGAGAATTGACGCTGGTGTTTTGCACTGTTTCCGGTAACACGACGGGGTAAAATTTTACCTTGGTCGTTGATAAAGCGAAGCAGTGTTTCGGTGTCTTTGTAATCGATATATTCGATACCCGCTTTGGTAAATTTGCACTCTTTTGTTTTTAAGTGCCCTTTCTTCGGGTGTGATGGATTGTTAATCATGGTAGGTGGAGATTAATTTTCTTCTTTTTCAGTTTCTTCTTCAACGTCATCAAAAATGCGTGGAAGATCGCCGCTTTTCTTCAGTTCGAAATGGCGCTTCATTTTTGCATCGTACTTGAGAGTTAGATATCGCGTAAACCCTTCGGTAATACGCATGGCACGCTCAATTTTTTCGATGGCGGCATTTGGCGCATTAAAGTAGAGATTTACATAATAACCGGTGCGCTTGCCGTCAATTTCGTATGCAAGAGGCTGCACACCCCATATATCGGTCTCTACAAGTTCTCCACCGTTGTCGGTAATTTGCTTATTGACAAACTCGACCAGCTCGTTGTGCTGATCATCATCCAGAACGGGGTTCAGGATGTATGTCATTTCGTAGAATTCTTTTTTCATCTGATTGGTTTAATCTTTGGTTGTAATCCATAATCGGATACAGTCATCGTGCGAATACCGCCGATAACAGAGCCTAAAAAGGTACTGAAAGATTGCTCAAAAAACAATCCGGTTCATCCAGATGAGGTTGCAAATTCATCACAAAATGATCGCAGCCGTTAACAGCCACACCGTGATGTTAGAATGCGTAATAGGAATGGATTAGTTCAATGAGTCCGGAAAATGGAAGAACCGGCTCGATGCCATAATAGATGGTGAGAAAAGCCAGCACCACAAGCGACCCCTTGAACAGGCCACCGGGCGTAATCATAGCAACCTCCTCTTTCGCCTCGCGGAAGTAGAGGTAAACCATTACCCGCAGATAGTAGTACACACTCGCCGCACTGGCCAACACACCTACAATAGCAAGCGGTATGAGCCCGGCATTTACGGCGGCGGCAAATACGTAATACTTGCCAATAAAGCCTACAAACGGAGGTATGCCTGCCAGGGAGAAGAGAAAAATCGACAGCATCACACCCATAGCCGGCACTTTAAAGCCAAGGCCGGCGTAATTTTCAATATTTGTAAAGTCGAGGCCGTGGTTACGTTCGTAGTAGGCAATAACCCCAAAAGCACCCACATTCATCACGGTGTAGGCGAAGAGATAGTAGAGCACCCCGGCATACCCGGCTGCGGTTCCTGCAGCAAGGCCAACCAGCAGATAGCCGACATGAGCAACGCTTGAGTAGGCCAGCATTCGCTTCACATTGTCCTGAGCAAGAGCAATCAGATTCCCAAAAATCATGGTCAGAATTGCGATGACCTGAAGAACGTGAGTCCACGCGCCGGCCTCCGAGGCAGGCAGCATTCGCGAGAGCACCAGGATAAAAGCGACCAGCGTAGCCGATTTAGCGGCGGTGGCCATAAAAGCCGTAAGCGTAGTGGGTGTGCCTTGATACACATCGGGGGTCCACATATGGAACGGAACCGCCCCAAGCTTAAAAAATATCCCGACCAGGAAGAGTCCCGTCCCGGCCATAAACAGAATGGTGGGCTCTGCAGCCGATGACACAGCCTGTAAATTGGTGTGGCCTGTAGCCCCATAGATCAACGCGATGCCATAGAGCAAAAACCCGGTGGCAAAGGCGCCCAGCAGAAAGTATTTGAGTGCCGCCTCAGCTCCTGTTTTCTCATTTTTAAAAAGGCCGGCCAGTACAAAAAGGCAGATCGACATGGTTTCCAGGCCCAAAAACAGTGTAATCAAATCGTTGGACGTGGCCAATGCAATCATCCCCACAATCGAAAAAAGCATCATGCCATACACTTCTCCGGTGTGAAGTTCATGATCTCCGAGGTAATCTTTGGAAAGTATCACACAAAAGAGTGAACCGAGCAGCACCACAAAGGTACCGAATGAAGCCACTCCACCGTAGGCAACCATGTCGGTAAATGCAGTGCCTACAGGGCCAAAAAGATCTTGCAGTGAAAGCGCAAGAGCAATCAGAATTCCACCAATGGTAACGGCGTAACTTACATTGGCGCTTTTTTTGAATGCCTCAAGGAGGATAACAACCAAGCCGGCCAGTGCAATTACAATGCCGGGTAAAAAGGAGGTGATGTCGTGCACGTAGTCCATTCGTCAATTATTAATGGTCAGCTGATTCAATGGCCTTGGCCAGATCTAAATCTTTTTGAGTTACCTTGTTGCCGGCGTCGTGTGTCTGCAATGAAATGGAAACCGAGTTATACACATTTGCCAGGTTTGGGTGGTGTTGATGTGCTTCTGCCTCGAAGCCAACCCTTACCATAAAGGCCATCGCCTGTTTAAAGTTTGCAAATGAAAAATCTTTTTGGATGGCGTTGTCGTTATAACTCCACCCTTCCAATTCTGTAAGCGCTGCTGTAATCTGTTCTTCTGAAAGTGGTTTCATGAGGTGAATTTTTATTCCTCTGATGCGAGTTGATTTGACGTGATTTCAGTGGATTCTACTCCGTAAAATTTCGCGGTCCAATCGGGGATATCCTGTGTGGCGCTCTGCTCAAGCACCGCTACACTTTTCGCTTCCGAGAGTTGAATAAACGTTTCGACCCACCCTTCGGAATAGACCGTAAAATCAACCGGGCGAATGCCGATCCAGATCATAAACAGAACCAGCGGCACCAGCAGTCCGATCTCGCGGGCGTTTAAATCTACCAGCGATTTATTCTCTTCGTGCTTGATCGGGCCAAACATCACTCGCTGATACATCCATAACATATACACTGCCGCCAGGATTACTCCGGTCGCGGCCAGCACAGCATACACTTTCATGCCAAGCAGTTCAGAGTTGAAGGTGCCCAGCAGGATGAAAAATTCGCCGATGAACCCGTTCAGTCCCGGAAGGCCAATGGAGGCGAGCGTAGCGATCAAAAACATCACCGCGAAAACCGGAACCGTTTTGGCAATTCCGCCAAAATCTTCAATCATGCGGGTGTGCCGCCGATCATAAATCATACCAACCAGGAGGAAGAGTGCGCCGGTTGAGAGGCCGTGGTTCACCATCTGAATAATAGCCCCCTGTACGGCAATGGTGTTAAAGGCAAAAATACCGAGCACCACAAACCCGAGGTGACTGACCGATGAATACGCTACCAGTTTTTTCACATCCTTTTGAACCATGGCCACCAAGGCGCCATAAATAATTCCGATAACCGCCAGCGTGGCCAGGTACGGCGCAAATTCCATAAACGCGTTGGGAAATACCGGCAGTGTAACACGCAACAGACCGTAAGTTCCCAGTTTCAGCATAATGGCGGCAAGCACAACCGAACCGGCGGTCGGTGCCTCGGTATGGGCATACGGCAACCAGGTGTGGAAGGGAAACAGCGGTACTTTGATACAGAAGGCCAGCGCAAAGGCCAGGAAGAGCCAGGTCTGTTCTACCAGGCCGAGTGTAAATTCAGGCCCGGAGATATATCGCCAGTCGGCGGTAAATTCAAACAACCCGGTGGCCGCACCGGCAGCGTAGCCCAGGTAGAGCAGAGCCACCAGCATAATCAGAGATCCAACCAGTGTATAGATAAAGAATTTGATCGTTGCCTGAATGCGCCCGGCCCCGCCCCAGATTCCTATTAAGAAGTACATCGGGATAAGCGAAAGCTCAAAAAAGACGTAGAATACCACCAAATCGAGTGCCGCAAACGCTCCGAGTGACGCCGTTTGCAGGATCAAAAGCATGGCGTAGTAGCCCTTTAAACTTTTGGTAACCGAACCCCACGAGGCAAGAATTACAATAGGGCCGAAGAGAGTGGTGAGCATAAACAGCAACAAGCTCAATCCATCCAGCCCGACCAGATACTTGATATCCATCTGCTCCATGATGACACTCCCCTCCGTCACAAACTGCGGAATGGCAGAGTGTGCCACATCAAAATTGAGCATCAAGGGCAGCGATAAGAGAAACGTGGCGAAAGTAACCAGCAAGCTCGCCCACTTTACAGCGTCATCGCTTCGCAGAAGCATCACCGCGAGCACACCAAGCAGCGGAAGATAAATAACCAGGTTTAGTAGGTATTCCATAAAAGCAGTTTCTTCAGAGTAAGATCTTTAAAACAGTAAGAGAGACATCACCAGCAACACGCCGAGAATCAGGAACAGGGCATAATTGCCAACGTTGCCCGACTGCACGTAGCGGAACAGGCTGCCAAAAAGCCGCACGGTGCCGGCTACGGTATTCACAAACCCGTCTATAATTTTCATATCAAACACAGCAAGCACGCGATCAGACAGTTTCACCGTGGGGTTAATCACCACCGACTCATAAAATTCATCCAGTCGGTACTTCTCTTTCCAGGTGGTGTAGAACACACCGAATCGATTGGCAATTTTCGCGTCTGACTCTTCCTGCTGGCCGTTTCCGTACATTTTAAAGGCTGTGTAAACACCGGCAACTGCAACCAATGTGGCAAAAATCATCAGCACCCACTCAGCAGGTATCGAAAGCGTAAGCGGGATATCGGCTGCAATGCCGCTCATCCATCCGCCCAGCCAGTTGATGGCTCCCTCGCCGCCAAACGTTTTTGCAATGAAATTGGGTATGCCGATAAACCCGCCAACAATCGAAAGGCCGGCCAGTGTCCAGAGCGGAATGGTCATCGTAGATGGACTTTCATGCAGGTACGACTCGGCGTCCTCGGCACCCTCTACCTTTCCGGGAAGACGGAATGAACCGTGGAAGGTGGTGAGCGTGAGGCGGAACATATAAAAAGCCGTCAGAAAAGCGGTGATTGTGGCCGCACCCCAAAGAATGAAATAGAGCGGCTCTGCAAAGCCGGCAAAGCCCATGTTGAAGGTGTGCATCAAAATCTCATCCTTCGAGAAGAATCCGGCCAGTGGCGGGATACCGGCAATCGCGATCGTTGCAATTAAAAACGTTTTATAGGTAGACGGCATGTACTTGCGAAGCCCGCCCATATTCCGAATATCCTGCGGGTCGAAATGCACATGCTTTCCTTTGTCGTGCAGCTTGTGTTCCACATGCTCCATGGTATGAATCACCGAGCCGGACCCGAGAAAGAGGCATGCCTTAAAAAATGCGTGTGTTACCACATGGAAAAGCGCTGCGGTAAAAGCTCCTGAACCAAGCGCGAGAAACATAAACCCAAGCTGCGACACTGTAGAGTACGCCAACACCCCTTTAATATCGTTTTGTGTGATGGCGATGGTGGCTGCTACGATGGCGGTCAGCGCTCCAATGGCGGCAATAATGATCATCACCTCCGGCGAGAGTACAAACATCGGAGAAAGCCGCGTAACCAGATAAATCCCCGAGGTTACCATGGTAGCCGCGTGAATCAGAGCCGATACAGAGGTAGGGCCGGCCATGGCATCGGGCAGCCATACAAACAGCGGAATCTGTGCACTTTTACCGGTGGCGCCAATCAGCATCAGCAGGCCAATCCAGAAAACGGCATCGCCGGAGAAAGCGTCGAGATTGCCAAGAATTACATCAAAGTTGAGGCTGCCTACGGCTTCGAATACCATGAACATGGCAACCAGAAAGGCAAAATCGCCCACGCGGTTGTAGATAAATGCTTTTTTCGCGGCATCAGATTTGGCCATGTCGCTGTACCAGAAGCCGATCAACAGATAAGAGCAGAGCCCTACTCCCTCCCAGCCGAGGAAAAGAAGCAGTAGATTATTGCCAAGCACCAGATTGAGCATGGCAAAAATGAACAGGTTCAGATAGGCAAAAAACTTCCAAAAACCGGGATCATGCTTCATGTACCCGATGGAATAAAAATGAATGAGCGAACCGACGCCGGTCACCACCAGTGCCATAATTAGTGACAGCTCATCAATGCGATAGGCAATGTCTACGCTTAGCGTGCCCACACTAATCCACTGATACAGTGTGGCAATGAGCGCATCAGAGCCAGACGAAAACGTAAAGAAAAGATACGCTGAGCCGAGAAAAGGGATAAAAACACTGAGATTGGCAATAGCCGCGATTACCGTTTTCTGCTCACGGTAGGATGTCGATCTCAAGCCAAGAAGCCCATTTATCAAAAAGCCAAGCAGGGGTAATCCAACAATTAGGCTAACAAGCGCCACTGGTGATTCCATTCAAACAGGTTATTGATTTTCTACTATGCAGTCGTGTACCGCAGTTTTACAGGTGCCAAAGATACAAAAATCTCTTTCAAGATAAACTCGAATTCAGGTATTTTCGGGTTTAAAAGCGGCGGCGCTGTCAGCGCTTACGGCAAGCCGTTGCTCGCTCAATTTTTGTCCGTTACGATCCAAAATCGTAAAACACGGCAATCACTTTAGATGGGCTCTCATCCTTATTATGGGTAGAATTCCAGCCATTCGGCTTGCAAGTTTAATTGCGCTGAATCACTCTTTTTTGATATGTTTAGCGCATCATAAAATGCTACTGACCTGCCGGCCGGCAAACGGATGAATAAACTCTCTTTCTTCAGCCTTACGATGTCGTTTATCTCGCTGATGATCTTCTGGATTGTTATGAGCGGTTTTTTCCAGGTGTTTCATATCACACTGGGCGTACTATCGGTGGCCAGTGTGATGTATGTGAACTATAGGTTGAAGGTGTATCATTTTTTTGATGATGATATGGACGACCTGAACCAACTCCGGTTCGGCCGTGCCACACTCTATTTTTTCTGGATGCTCATTCAGATTGTTAAATCGGGGTTTCATGTCTTTTTTGTTATTTCCCGGCCATCCATGCCCATCAAAACCACCATGGTTACGTTTCGCACCGATCTGCCAAGTGCCCATGCACGAATGATTTTGGGGAACTCCATCACACTTACACCCGGCACTTTAACCATCGACATCGATGGCGATCTTTTTACGGTACACGCGCTGGATGAAAAATCGTACGCAGGAATTGTTTCTGATGAAATGCCGCGCAAGGTGCTGGGATTATTTGAACCCGAAGAGCGTCAAGTTATTCATGATGTTCACATTCAGGACGTTAAGGAGGTGGCCCGGTAATGGAAACATTTTTCCTCTACAGCGCTGTTGTGCTTACCATTATTATTGCTGTTCCACTCATTCGTGTAGTGAAAGGGCCCTCCGTTTTTGACCGTATTTTGGCGACCAACGCCATCGCCACCAAAACGCTGGTGTTGATTTGTCTGATCGGATTTATTTTCGGGCGTATCGAAATGTTCATTGACATCACCCTCGCATACGCCATTCTCGGCTTTATCGGGTCGCTAACCATTGCCAAATACATCGAATCCAACCGAGAGAAGGAGCCCCGATGAGCGATTTGCAGATTATTTTCAGTATTCTATTTGTCACCATCGGCATCCTGTTTATGCTGGTTGGCAGCGTTGGTATTTTGCGCCTTCCCGACTTCTATTCCCGCACCCATGCGGTGAGTAAAAGTGATACTCTCGGTGTTATTTTTGTAATTGCCGGTTTGGTCATTTACGAAGGATTAACCCTCAGCAGTGTAAAGCTAACCTTTGTGATTCTCTTTATTGCCCTCTCCAACCCTGTGGGTTCGCACGCGCTGGCCCGGGCTGCATTCCGCAAAGGAATAAAACCCTTTTACAGCACCAAAAAGAAGGGAGGTGACGCCTCATGATCTGGGAACTGGAATTGGTGATTTACATCTTTCTTCTGCTATCGGCCATTGTGGCTCTTGAGGTAAAAGATCTGCTGGTGGCCGTTGTCATGATGACGGTGTTCAGTTTTTTGATGGCCCTGCTATTTGTGGCCATGGGTGCTATTGATGTCGGGTTTACCGAAGCTGTAATCGGTGCCGGTGTTACCGGTATACTTTTTGTCGTTGTTCTCCATCAAACCTCAAGAAAATCGAACGATTGAAAGCACTTAAACTGATCATATTGATTTTGTTTGCCGGGGTGTTGATCTACGCCGCTTCCGATCTGCCGTTTCGGGGAGATCCCGACAATCTGATGCACGCCCAGCAGAGCATCACCAACACCACGGTGAAGGGCAGCTATTTCATTCAAAACGCATACAGAGATGCGCGTACCCCGAATATGGTAACGGTTATTTTGGGCGACTATCGCAGCATTGATACGTTTGGCGAGCAGGTGGTTATTTATACCGCAGGCCTGATCACATTATTGATTTTGCGCCGAACCCGACGACTGCGGAGGGAACTGAAATGAGACAACCGTTCGAAAGCCCGATTGTACTTCTGGGTGCTCGTCTGCTCAGCCCCTATATCATGCTGTTTGGCTGGTATGTAATTATTCACGGCCACTACAGCCCGGGAGGCGGCTTCCAGGGCGGGGCACTGCTTGCCGCATCGATATTGCTTATTCGCGTAGCGGGCGGGCGGCGAATTTCCCGCCTTCAAATTCAGGAATTTGCCACTACCCCGCTGGCCATAGTCGGTGTATTGATTTACTTCGCCACAGGGTTAGCCGCGGTGTTTATGGGCGGTTATTTTCTCGATTACGAGTACCTCCCGTTTCCCGGAGGCATGGACCCGGCATGGCTGCGATACTACGGTATTCTAATCATCGAAGTTGGCATCGGGCTGGCGGTTATGGCCATCCTGGTTATGATTTACGATAACATGGTAAAAGGAGAAGATCATGCTTGAGTTTTTTACCGGACATTACGCCTATTGGTTCACCATTATTCTGCTATGTGTAGGGGCATATGGTATTCTTTTCAAGCGCAACCTGATTAAAAAGACCATTGGCCTGGCCATTTTCCAGATCTCCGTTGTTCTCTATTTCGTTTCGATTGCCAACAAGTGGGATGCAACGGTAACGGTTTTGGATGACTCGCTACCGGTGGATCAGGTAGCCAACTACCTGAACCCCCTTCCACACACACTTATGCTTACCGCTATTGTGGTTGGTGTCGCCACACTCGGCGTTGCATTTACCCTTCTAATTGCCACCTACAATCGTTACAAAACCCTGGATGAACAGGAACTCTTAGAAAAAATTCAATGATCGAGTCGCATATACCTGCACTTATTGCATTAACGTTTTTGCTGTTCTCGATGGTGATTCCCGCCTTCGGTCTGTGGAAGCGTGAGCTGTGCCAACCCATTGCGGTGATCGGTTCCGGGCTGGCTGCGGCCTTCTCTCTATGGGGTTTTTTGAACTATTTAAACGACGGCAGCATCCGTTATTTTTTCGGCGGATGGGAGCCCCCGGTTGGTATTGAATTTGTGTACGACGGACTCTCCGCATTTTTTGTGCTTGTGATCAATGCCGTCGCTTTTTTTGTGATTGTACACTCCGGCCAAACGGCCAAACGGGAATTCCCGGGCAAAGAGATGCCCTACTACTCCCTGGCCATGCTAATGATGCTCGGCTTCAACGGCATGGTGCTTACGGGCGACCTGTTTAACCTCTATGTATTTCTTGAAATTGCTTCCCTTTCGGGATACGCACTGATTGCTATTGGTGAGAAGCCGGCACCTTACGCTGCATTCCGATATCTCATTATTGGCACGGCCGGCGGCACACTCTACCTTCTCGGGGTCGGATTTCTCTACACCATTACCGGCACGCTCAATATTATTGATATGAGTGCCATGCTGCCGGTGCTGGGCACCAACACAGCCGCCGTGGCTGCCCTCATTTTGATGATTGTCGGCATCGGGGTAAAAGCAGCGCTCTTTCCGATGCACGGATGGCTGCCCGACTCGTACACCTACGCCTCAAGCAGCTCCACAGCACTCATTGCTCCCATCGGCACCAAAGTGGCCGCCTATGTGCTGTTCCGCGTTATGCTTTGGCTGTTCGGCATTGAACTGGTAGACGCTACGGCCCCTATTTCGCTGATTGTTGGCTCCCTTGCCGCTATCGGAATACTCTATGGTTCCATCATGGCCATTGCTCAAACCGAAATGAAGCGAATGCTCGCCTACAGCAGTATATCCCAGATTGGATACATCATCATGGGGCTGAGTCTCGCCAATCCGTTCGGGTTTGCCGGCGCTCTTCTTCATGTATTAAACCATGCCATTATGAAAGCGTGTCTGTTTATGATTAGCGGACAGCTTCGCCTTAAAGAGGGGCACTCCGACATCAGCAAGTTTGATGACAGTTATCGCGAAAAATATCCCTGGACCATGGCATCGTTTTCCATCGCTGCCATCTCCATGATTGGCCTGCCGCCACTGGCCGGGTTCTTCAGCAAGTGGTATCTCGCCCTTGGAACCATCGACAATGGCAACTGGATTTTCCTTGCGGTTATTTTGATCAGTTCGCTGCTCAATGCCGTCTACTTCTTCCGCATTCTCGAAAAAGTATACATGATGAACCCCTCAGCGGGGCAAAAAGAGCCGGCAAAGGCCGCCCGTAATGAAGCCCCGCTTAGCATGACCATTCCAACATCAATCCTTGCAATAAGCCTGATTGTGATCGGGTTTGCCAATGCGGTGATTGTAGGAATTTTGCTCAACATTTTTCCACTGTGATGGCGCATAACCAATACAAAATTTTGACGATTAACACGTAAACAGAACCGATGGATTTATCCCTGGTCCCTTTATTGGCTATCCTCGTTTCGCTCGCAGCGGTAGTGCCGATTATGCTCAGTTCATCCAAACCGAACCTGAGGGAATCGTGGACTATACTGGCCGCTGTGATCAAATTCGGACTGGTGTTACTGTTGCTGCCGGGTGCTCTGGAGGGCAAAACTGTAGAGCTGCATCTCGTTGATCTTGCTCCCGGGCTGCCGCTGGCGTTGAAAGCCGATCCGTTGGGCGTATTTTTTGCTGTTATCGCGTCCGGTTTGTGGATCTTCACTTCCTTTTACTCTATCGGTTATGTGCGTGGTGCGGGAGAGCACAAACAGACCCGTTACTTTGCAAGTTTTGCCGTCTGCCTGTCAGCCACCATCGGCATTGCATTTTCGGCAAACCTGCTCACGTTCATTCTCTTTTATGAGATGCTGACCGTGGCCACCTATCCCCTTGTGATTCATAATGAGAAGCAGGAGGCGATCAACGCCGGACGTAAATACCTGGCATTTACGCTTACGGCCGGGCTGCTTCTGGTAGCCGCTTCGGCCATGGTATATCACTACACGGGCACTCTCGATTTTACGCCGGGTGGTGTCTTTACCGATGCGGAGCTGCCGCACACCACTATGCTCATCATTTTCATCCTTTTTCTTGGAGCCGTTGGCGTAAAGGCGGGTATTATGCCCATCCATGGCTGGCTGCCCGCTGCCATGGCAGCCCCGACTCCTGTAAGTGCACTGCTTCACGCCGTGGCGGTTGTTAAATCGGGTGTGTTTGCAGTTATTCGTGTGGTTGGTTTTGTGATGGGTACCGATGTAATGGCAGCCTACGGGCTCGGTGATATCCTCATTGTTCTTTCAGGCGCTACCATAATCCTTGCATCACTTATCGCTTTCAATCAGGACAACCTGAAACGGCGGCTTGCCTATTCTACTGTTGGGCACCTTTCGTACATTGTTTTGGGAGTGGCGTTGCTAACACCCACCGGCATGACGGGGGGCATCATGCACATTGCGGCACATGCTACCATGAAGATTACCCTCTTCTTCTGTGCCGGTGCCATCTATGTAAACCTGCACCGTACAGAAATCAGTAATTTGAACGGTATTGCCAAAGTGATGCCGTGGACCATGGGTGCGTTTGCCATCGGGTCTATGGGGCTGGCAGGCATACCGCCGATCAATGGATTTTTTAGCAAGTGGAACCTCGCGCTGGGAGCGCTGGAAGGTGATATGGTTGTACCGGTCATTGTTCTGGTGGTAAGCGGCCTCCTGAACGTTGGCTACTTCTTCCCTATTTTATATCGCGCCTACTTTAAACCCGGAGAAGGGCTCGAGAAGTACGGCGAGGCGTCGCCGCTGATGGTGGTGCCGCTCTGTATTACAGCAGCGCTCTCCGTACTGTTCGGTCTGTTTCCGGATCTGTTTTTTGGCTTTTTTACCTTGGCCACTGATATTGGCGCTTCACTCTTTACCGGCGGAACACCATGAAAAAAATCTATTGGATTCTTTTAGGCATTCTGTTCGCAATCACACTTGGGCTGGAGTTTACCGTACTGGCTAATTATGACAGCCACTGGTACAACTCGATACCCGCTTTTTATGCTATTTTTGGATTCGTCTGTTGTGTAGGAATCATCTACGTAGCCAAGTTTATCGCCAAAAACATTGTAAACAGAGACATCCATTACTATGATTGAGTTTTTTACCATACCTGGTGTCATTCTCTTGGTTGGAGCACTGCTGCTTCCGTTTTTACCGAAGCAGATCCGATCTTCTCTATTTTTGGTGTTTCCAATTCTGGCACTTGCCATGGTTATCACCCGTCCCGACGGATACGAAATAACCGCTTCGCTGATCGGCTTTGATATTACATTGATGCAGGTAGATGCCCTGAGCCGCGTCTTTGGAATTATTTTTGCCATCACCGCTTTTGTGGCCGGCACCTACGCCTGGCATATCGATGATCTTGGGCAACAGAGCAATGCGTTGGTCTACGCCGGTAGTGCGCTGGGCGTTACCTTTGCCGGCGATCTGCTTACGCTCATTATCTTTTGGGAGCTGATGGCTGTGAGTTCTACCTGGCTCATCTGGGCGCGCCGCACGAAAGAGTCAGACGGGGCCGGCATGCGTTATCTGATCTATCATATTCTGGGCGGAGGCCTCCTCTTTAGCGGTATTTTATGGCATATTGCTACCACCGGCTCACTGGCTGTTGAGACACTGGCTCAGGAGTACAGCATCGCCAACGTATTGATGCTGCTCGGTGTAAGCGTGAATGCAGCCGTTATACCGCTGCACACCTGGCTGGCCGACGCCTATCCGAAAGCGACCATTACCGGCGCCGTTTTTATGAGCGCCTTCACCACAAAATCGGCGGTTTATGTTCTCATCCGTGTGTTTCCGGGCTGGGATCTGCTCATCTGGTTTGGCGCCGCCATGGCTATCTACGGTGTTATCTACGCGGTCATTTGTAAAGATATACGAGAGATTCTGGCCTATCACATTGTAAGTCAGGTCGGGTTTATGGTATGCGGTATTGGTATCGGCACCGAAATGGCGTTGAATGGCGCCACTGCACACGCCTATAGCCATATTCTTTACAAATCGCTGCTCTTTATGGGAACCGGAGCCGTGCTCTACGCAACCGGCACATCCAAAATGGTTCACCTGGGCGGCCTCTACAAGAAAATGCCAAAAACGTTTTGGTTGTATATGATCGGGGCGCTTTCCATTTCCGGTATTCCGCTGTTTAACGGATTCATCAGTAAAGGGATGACGATCGATGCGGCCAACATTGCCGGAGAGGGAACTGCCGCCATGTTGCTTCTGCTGGCCTCCGTTGGTACCTGGCTCAGTGTGGGATTAAAGCTCCCCTACTTTACCTGGTTCGATAAGAAAGAAAATGATATTGAAGTGAAGAAACTGCCGGTGAACATGTACATTGCCATGGGTATCGCCGCCTTTGCCTGTATTTTTTACGGCTTGTTCCCCAATGCGCTCTACACCTACCTGCCTTTCGCAGTAAATTACGAACCCTACACGGTGTATCACCTTGTGGAGGTTACGCAAATTAGCCTTCTCACCTTTGTTGGCTTCTGGCTGCTAAAACAAAAGCTGGCGCCATCGCTGATTGTCGCTTTGGATGTGGATTGGTTTTACCGTAAAGCGGCGCCGGCTACACGTTTGATATTTGTAAAAAAGGTCGACGCTTTCTTTGATCGGGTGGAGGAGGCCATTCTTGCCACGGCCGGCTGGCTGAGCAAGCAGTTCCAAAATCCTATGACGTGGCTGAACCCCTTCACCGATAAATCGAACAAAGCCTCTACCTACAGCCCATCCATGGAGCTGCTGTTGAGCTTCATCATGTTCAGCTTTCTGTTATTCATCATTGTCCTCTTTCTCTGATTCACACGCACAGCGTATGCAGGCGGAGAGGTCGAGGGCTGACCTCATTCATCTGATGGAAGAGGTGTCGGTTCAGGGGCGTGCAATCCTGAAAACAGATCCGGCAACGGCTCTTGTCAAATCCCGTCGAAGCTGATCGAGCCGTGCAGCGGCTAACCCTTTCTGTTTTAGTGTTTCCATCTGTGCAACCTGCAGTTTAGCCTGAATCAAAAATTCGAGCTCATCCTGAGTTAACTCTCCCGATGCAGCCATTGAAATCCAACGCTCCACATCGTCCGAAAATCGACGAACAAACGCGCTGCCATCTTCGAGTGCTCCTCCAAAAATATCCTCTCCTGCTTCGCTGGCCAGAGCCCGAAGTTCATCGTTTAGAGCTGAAAGAAGCCGTTCAATCATCTTCTGATAAACCGGATTTGTTCGCGTGATAATGTGCCTTGAGTTCGCTGCATGGAATCGGGTTTAAATTGTTCGTTGTTACAGATCAGACGGCTTCAGTTTCCCGCTTTCCAACCCGATAATCGTATCGAATGCTTCTGCGATCAGCCGGCTCATTTCACGAACAAAAACATCAGATTGAGCTCCCTGCTCTTCCCACCGATCGAGAAAGCCGATCAGCAGATGACCATCCGGATCAAGCAATAGGTCCCACTGCGCCGTCGTGATTTCATTCGAGGGTAATCCGGCTGCAAATTCTCTCGCTATTGCGAGATCTCTGCGCAACGCAAGTACCGCTTCTGCGTGTGCCTCGAATGGCTCATTTGTGGCCGCTACAAGCTCGAGTGAGCGAACCTTAAGGGTAACCGCCTGCTCATAGGCGCGTTCGTTAAACAGCGAAATGGTTGGCGAGCAGGCTGCTGTACATACAGCAACCAGTAACAGGGCCGTTATACGGGTAAGGCAGGTATGGTTTCGTTGTTGTAATCGATCCATATCGTCTCCGAAAAGCATCTTGTCTGCTCAGAATACATTCTTTCCGGGAAAGATACACCCTCAAAACGGTACCGCGCGAGCTCTCTGCTTACCAGCGCAGCAGGTTTATCTTCGAAATATCAACCGAAAGATTATTCCGGAAAATGGCAATAATAATGGCCAGTCCCACCACCGCTTCTGCAGCTGCCACGGCTAAGGAAAAGAAGACCAGGATTTGCCCGCTCATGTCACCGTGATAGGCACTAAACGAAATCAGCGAGAGGTTAACGGCGTTGAGCATCAGCTCTACACACATAAAGATAACAATAGCGTTTCTGCGGGTAAGTACGCCAATAATGCCAATCGTAAACAAAACAGCACTCAGTGCAAGGTACCAGTCAATCCCGATCATGCGTTTTTCTCCCCATTGTTGTTAACCTTGTACTGCGCAATCATCAAAGCACCCACCACCGCTGCGGTAAGCAAGATTGCTGTCAGTTGAAATGGAAACAAAAAGTCGGTGTACAGCACATCACCAATAGCTTCCACCGTACCGATTGCCATCATATCATCCGAAATTTCGGGAAGCATCTCAGCCACTCCGCCAAGGCTGAACAGCAGTTGCCCCAATACCGCCACACCCAGCAGTAATGCGACAAAATATTTCACTCTGAATTTGTTGAACAGGCTTTCCTCTTCATCCACATTCAGTAGCATAATCACAAATAGAAAGAGCACCATAATGGCGCCGGCGTAGACCAATATCTGGATGAGCGCGAGGAATTGTGCCTGTAACAGGAGATAAAGCCCGGCAATCGATACTAAATTTAACACCAGAAGCAGTGCGCTGTTCACGGTATTCTTATTCAGAATCATGCCCAGTGCAGAAGCAATTGCCAAAACAGCCAGAAGAATAAAGAGATAAATTTCCATTTAGCGGGATTTAATTGAAGTACTGAAGGTACCCAAATTTAAAAATGGCTTCAAGCTGCAGATGGTACTTTTTAGACCTTTTCGAAATCGCTGGTTATCACCCTGACCAACCTCCCTTCAACAAGTTCAGGATTGCACCAAGCCGTTCTATATATTTCACAGATTTTATCATAGAATGATAAAATATCACTTTATTGTTCGGCAACTCTGAATATTTGATTATTTTCAACGTTTGCTACGGAAACCTGATCCGCAACCTGATACACACAGAATTTTAAATTCACTAACCGACCCTATTCAAATGAGCCTTGATGCAACCGTTGATATGAAAAAGCTTGGAGAAAAGATTGAAATCCACAGCGCTTTTATAGATGATATTTACAAAGAATTAGACAAAGTGATTGTTGGCCAGCGCTATATGATTGAGCGGCTGATGATTGGCCTGTTGGCCGACGGGCACGTACTTCTGGAAGGGGTACCCGGGCTGGCAAAAACACTTACCGTGTCGTCTCTCTCCAAAGCGATCAACACAAAGTTTCAAAGGATACAGTTCACCCCCGATCTGCTTCCGGCCGACCTGATCGGCACATTAATCTATAATCAAAAAGAGGCCGATTTCACGGTAAAGAAAGGGCCGATTTTTTCGAATATTGTACTGGCCGATGAGATTAACCGATCGCCCGCCAAGGTACAGAGTGCGTTGCTCGAAGCGATGCAAGAGAAGCAGGTAACCATTGGGGATGAGACCTTTATACTGGACAAACCCTTTCTGGTATTGGCTACTCAAAACCCCGTAGAACAAGAAGGAACTTATCCGCTTCCGGAGGCGCAGGTTGATCGGTTTATGCTGAAACTGAAGGTTGGGTACCCTTCGGAGACTGAAGAGCTGGAAATTATGCGGCGGATGGCTAAAACGGGTGACAAACCTCAATTACAGCCGGTAGTTGATGCCGATAAAATCTTGAAATCGCGCGAAGTGGTCAATGAAATTTATACCGATGAAAAAGTTGAGAAATATATCATCCAGTTGATTTTTGCGACAAGAAATCCCGAGAAGTTTAATCTGAAGGAACTTAATGACTTGATCGGTTTCGGAGCCTCCCCACGGGCATCCATCAACTTAAACCTGGCTGCACGGGCTCACGCCTTTATGCAGCATCGCGCCTACGTTACCCCCGACGATGTGCGCTTTATTGCGATGGACGTTCTCCGCCACAGAGTGATACCTACTTTTGAGGCAGAAGCAGAGGAAATTACATCCGAAGATATTATAGGTAAAATACTCTCAACCGTACCGGTTCCATAATATCGCTTGTGCAAAGATCTGTACGAATACCCGTACAGATCGATTTTTCCATTCTTAACGCATCCGCTTTTAAACGCTCTATAGGTTTTTACCCTTACTCACTTCAACCTATTTTATCCTGTTTTGATGAATATTCATCAAATTTTTCAATTCTTTTTAATTGAAATGAACACTCTTTGATCAGTTTTTTTTAATTTTGCAGATATACTTTAATTCATTATCATTATCAGCAATCATTACGTGTGTTTTACATCAAATCGAGAATCAAAAAACAAAAGACCAAAGACCTATGAAGATTAAATTTGTACCTCGTAACGAGGTTCGATCATCCAGAAAAGTGAAATCAAAGTATCAGCCGTTGAAAGATGCGATCTCCAAGCTTGAACCAGGAGGCAAAGCTATTCAGGCATCCTATTCAAATGAGAAAGAACTGATTTCTCTGCGAAACATTGTATATACTTACAATCGTGAAAATGATGCGTCTGTAAAAACCAATACAGACAGCAACAACAATCTGATCTTTTTCTACATCGAAAAATAAAAACCTGAAACATGCTTTAGGTTTCACATCACCACCCTCTTAGAGGGTGCGCTTCGATGCCAGCTGCTGAAACAGACGTTTCTCTTCTTGAGAAAGTTTTTCCGGCACGCGAATATCGGCTATGATGTAGAGATTTCCTTTCGTTCCGGAAGAACCAAACGGTGGCAAACCACGGTTTGCAAGTTTAAATTTTTTACCGCCCGAGGTTCCTTCCGGAATTTTTAATTTTACGGTTCCTGAAATCGTCTCAACCGTTTCTGCCCCTCCAAGTACGGCCGTATAGAGATCGATTGGTACACGTTGTATAAGGTCTTTCCCTCTCCGTTCTACCCCATCCGGAACATCCACCTGCACCTCAATATACAGGTCGCCACTACCTGCACCTTTACCTTTTAGTTTCAGTTTTTTGCCACTTTCTATACCTGCCGGTATGGTAATTCGTACGTTTTCGCCGCCAATTTTTACCGTTTTTTGAGTATCGGTGAAGATCTCCTTTAGTGGCACATGCAGAGTGGCTTTAGAATCAGCCGGTTTGGAGGCTCTGCGCCTCCCGGTAAACGAATCTGCCCCGGCCCTGCCTTGTTGTGTGCCCCCGCCAAATAGCGTCTCAAAGAAACTGGTAAAATCCGACGAGCCGTTACCCTGGCCAAAAAGATCATCTACGTAAATACGCTGTCCGCTCCCTGGCCGGCGGCTCTGCCCGGCATACCGGCTCCAGTCAAAATCGGTTGGATCGGCGCCTGCTTGTTGGTACTTTTTCCAGTCGGTGCCCACCTGATCGTAAAGCTTGCGTTTCTCGGGATCTTTTAGAACCTCGTACGCTTCACCCACACGCTTGAATGCCTGCTCCGCCTCGGGGTCATCGCGGTTTTTATCAGGATGAAATTTCGCCGCTAATTTTCTGTACGCTTTTTTAATCTCCTGCTGCGACGCATCCCGCGAAACACCCAATATGTTATAATAGTCCTGATAATCCATATTGCTCCTTTTTTACTTCTATTCATCGCAAAAAAAGTGCCAGAGAATGGTTTACTGAAGTATTGGCAATAAAAAAAGCCTCTGCAGAAACGGGTTCTGCAGAGGCTTTATTAACCTCAACCA
>JBLRWS010000008.1:0-1537 GCA_047921075.1 Balneolaceae bacterium
GTGGCCGCTCAGCAAACATGTTAACAAATCGCGTTTTTATTAACATATTTTCAAAACGTGTTAACGGCCTCCAGGTCTGTTTACATATCGGGCCGTTCATGATTTCCCATTAAACGTTTCAGTAAGGCGTAGTTAATGTAGTAATTGTCGCGGCCCTGTTTCACTTTTTCCAGCAGTCCGCCTTCGGCCAGTTCGTCCAGGTATTTGGAAGCTGTCTGGCGGGTCACCTTTAAATCCTTTTTCAAATAGTTGATCTTGCTGTACGGATGTTTAAACAGGTGATTGATCAAATCCTGGCTATAGAAAGCATAATCCTTTCGAATTTGGTGCTTGTAGCTCATCATCAAATCCCGGATTCCCGTAATGACCGTAATTGTCTGCCGGGATGTCTGCGCCACGCCTTCCAGCATATAGAGCACCCACGAGTGCCAGTCGTTATGAGTACGCACCCGCTGCAGCAATCGGTAGTACTCCGGTTTATTCTGCACAATATACCGGCTCAGGTACAACACCGGCAGGTCAAGCAGTTTCTTCTGTACCAAATAGAGCATGTTGATAATGCGCCCCGTTCTTCCGTTTCCGTCATAAAAGGGGTGAATGCTCTCAAACTGAACGTGAATCACGGCCATTTTGATAAGCGGATGCACCGGGGAGAGGGAATCATCATTGATGTATTGCTCCAGGTTTTTCAGAGCGGCTTCAATGTCGTCGCTGTTTTGCGGCGGTATAAATACAATCTCACCCGTGGCGGGATTCGAGAGCTTGGTACCCGGAAGTTTTCTGATGCCCGCCTCGTTATCTTCCAAAACCTGCTGAATGGACAGAATATGACGCGTGGTGAGCAACCCTTCCTCCTGCACCTGTAAATATCCTTTGATCAACGCCTCGGAATAACGGCGCACCTCTTTGGTTGCCTGATCTGTTTTCCGATCCGATTCTACTCCCGCTTTGTACAAGGCGTCGCTGGTGGTAACAATGTTCTCAATCTCCGATGAATCCCGCGCTTCCTGTATCGGCAGCGTATTCAACAAAATGACCTGGTTCGGCATGGTCTGCGATATCCCTTTCAGCTCAGCCAGATAGCGCTGGGCTTCGAGCGCTTTCTTAAGCACGTCCGGCGTTTCAAGCTCTACATCCGGCGGTATCGGCTTCCATTTCCACTCTTCGGGTTCATGTTTCATGCTACAATCATCAGCTTATCTGTACACGCTCGCTTAATATGTTAAATATTTTGGAAATTTTTAACATATTTATGAAAAATGTTAAAAATCCAACCATTTGTTTACACATCATACCCCAACCCCGCCAAGTTTTCTTTGATCTTCGCTTCCAGCGTTTCGCTCTCCTCAAACTGGGTTTTTAGCCGGGTGGTCAGTTTTTCCATCTTTTCCGGGAAGGGAGTGCCGTCATCTTCGGTTTCGGGCGCACCCACGTAGCGGCCGGGTGTCAGCACATAATCGTTTTTGCGGATCTCCTCCAGCGTGGCAGATTTACAGGTTCCGGGTATGTCTTCGTACCCCTCATCCCGCTGCCAGTT
>JBLRWS010000008.1:1637-11605 GCA_047921075.1 Balneolaceae bacterium
AGCTGTCCGGGCAGGGCCACCATGCACTCTACCAGATCGTTTTCCAGCAGGTTCTTCCGGATCTCGCCCTCCCCGCTGGTGTTGGAACTCATAGAGCCGTTGGCCAGCAGCAGGGCCAGACTCCCATTTGGAGACAGGTGGTAGAGCATGTGCTGCAGCCAGGCGAAGTTGGCGTTTCCCTGTGGTGGGGTGCCGTACTCCCAGCGCGGGTCATCGGCCAGTTTCTCGTTCCACCACTCTTTCACATTAAACGGCGGATTGGCCATCACAAAATCGGCTCGGAGGTCGGGGTGCTGGTCGTTGGTAAAACTGTCGGCCGGCTGCTTGCCAAAATCAAAATCGATGCCGCGTATGGCCATGTTCATTGCGGCCAGCCGCCACGTGGTGGGGTTGCTCTCCTGCCCGTACACGCTAATCTGGCCAATTTTCCCGCCGTGCTGCTCAATAAACTCTTCACTCTGCACAAAGAATCCGCCCGAGCCCATCGCCGGGTCATACACGCGCCCCTTGAACGGCTGAAGCATCTGCACCATCAGTTTCACGATACTTTTTGGCGTGTAATACTGCCCGCCCTTCTTCCCCTCGGCCAGGGCAAACTGACCAAGAAAATATTCGTACACATGGCCTAAAATATCTTTGGAGCTCATCTCCAGCTTCTGCCCCTTGTACTCCTTCGCTGTAAAATTGGCATCGGAGAAGAGATCGATCAGCTCCCCCAGCTTCTCCTGCGGAATCTGCTTCTGGGAGTAGGTTTTATCGAGGATATCCTTCAGGTTGGAATTTTCCTTCTCGATGGCGCGATTGGCATCATCAATCAGCCGCGCCACGTTTTTGAACTCGTAGGTTTCCCCTTCCGGCAGTTCAATCACTGATCCGGCCGCCAGTTTATTATTCTCTTTCAGTACCTCCCATCGTGCAAGCGGCGGCACCCAGAATACATTCTTGGCCACGTAGTAGTCGCGGACTTCCAGCTCCTCTTCGATAAAGGATTCATACTCCTCATCGCTCAACTCATCCTGCGGGATATAGTAGTCGTGATCGGGATCTCGGAACTGCTCGCGAAGCTCCTCCCTGCGCTCCTCAAACGCATCGGATACATACTTCAAAAAGATGAGTCCTAATACCACATGCTTGTACACAGCGGCATCGAGGTTATTGCGGAGCTTATCGGCCGCGCTCCAGAGTTTTTTATCGAGATCTTTTAGGAATTCCTGTTCGGGGTTGTTCATACGGCAGGTCACGTTGGGTATTTCTGTTCAGCGGCATCAAGATAACAGAACTTTTGAATTCTTGAAGTTCGGATCCGATTCCTTTGCGCCAACCTGCATGAGGGCGGCTCCCCGTGCTCCGAAAAGAGTTCCCCTACCCCACGTCCAGTGCCAACCCCACCAGCAGGGCCGTGCCGGTGCGCATGCTCTCCTCATCTACATTATAGCGCGGATGGTGCCAGCTCCATTGCGAATCGGCCGCCTCACTGCCGCTTCCCAAAAAGAAAAAGGCACCCGGAAAGTGCTGCTGATAAAACGCAAAATCCTCTCCCGCCATCAAGGGCCGCTCCAGCTGATGGATCTTCTGCTCACCAAGCAGTGTTGTGGCCACTCGCAGTACAGTATCGGTGGCCTCCTCATCATTCACAACGGCAGGGTATCCCTCATTAAATGCGAAATCGTACGATCCGCCCGCGGCCTGTGTCACCCCTTTCAGAATCGTGTCCATTCGCGAACGAATAAGATGGGCCGTGTCAACAGAGAATGTGCGAACGGTTCCGATCAGCTCGGCCGTTTCGGGAATCACATTGTAGGTGGTTCCGGCCCGAACGCGCCCGATCGTCACCACAGCGTTTTCAGTGGGATCTACCGAGCGGCTTACAATGGTTTGAAACTGCTGAATAACCGAGGCAGCCATCACAATCGGGTCTACTGCAGTGTGCGGCGAGGCGGCGTGCCCCCCGGTGCCGTGCAGGGTAATTTCAAATTCGTCGGGGCGGGCCATCAGCGGGCCCGGCTTCACGCCAATTTCCCCCGGTTTGTACTGCGGGATTGTATGCAGTCCAAAAATCTGCTGTACCCCGCGCTCCTGCAAAAAACCCGTTTCGCAGAGAAGGCGTCCGCCTCCCGGCAGTTTCTCTTCGCCCGGCTGAAAGATCAGCAGCACCGTGCCCGGCACCTCCTCTTGCATGCCGACCAGTATCCGCGCCGCCGCAAGCAGATTGGTGGTGTGGGCGTCGTGTCCGCAGCAGTGCGCCGCGCCCGGCCGCTCCGACAGAAACGCCTGCTTTGCCTCTCCCGCCTCATCCATGGCCAGCGCGTCGATATCGGCCCGAAGGGCGATCACGCGGTCCGATTGTTGGCCGCCCTCCAAAATGGCCACACATCCCGTTTCGAGGGGGCGCTCTACGGGCAGCCCCAGCGACTTCAGCTCACGCACGATAAACTCCGTGGTATCGTGCTCCTTAAAACTTACTTCCGGGTTTTTGTGCAAATGGCGCCGCGTGTGCACCATATAATCATATTCACCCTGAACCAATGTTTGAATTTTTTTTGATAACGTTGACATGTAGAACGCGAAGTTTCGTTAATCTGTTACTATGTAGAACTTTGCAAAAAAGGGGGCCATCCCTTCAATCATCATCTGAATATATCACATTATGAATCCATTTGAATTGCACATTCCCACCCGCATCTATTACGGAAAAGAGAAAGCCGCCGATTTTTTTAAACAGGCGGCCACACACGGCTCTGTTTGTATGATTGTGATAGGAGGCGGCAGTGTAAAACGGCTCGGATTTCTTGATGAGGTGCAATCGGGATTGAAAAACGAAGGGGTAGAAACGGTGTTGTTTGAAGGCATTGAGCCCAATCCGCATGCCGATACCATCAACCGGGCAGCGGCCCTCGGAAAGAAAAAGGGTGTGGAGTGGATACTGGCCCTTGGCGGCGGTTCGGTAATGGACGCTTCCAAAGCGATTGCGGGACTCATTCACGACGATCTGGATGATATCTGGCCATACACAGTTGGCGGGCCAAAATACCGGCAGATAGAAGGTGCGCTGCCGGTCTGCTGCATTCCCACCACGGCAGCAACCGCATCGGAAGTAACGGCCCACGCCGTCATCTCCAAGCCCGAAGTGAAGGGAAAATCGCCCGTCAGCTATCCATTTATGAAACCGGCGGTATCGTGGCTCAACCCGGCCTACCACACCTCCCTGCCGATGACCACCACCCGCGATGGCGCCTCCGACATCATCAGCCACGCCATTGAGAATTATCTGTTGGGCGGCTCGGATTCGCTGCCGGCCGACCGCTACAGCGAAGGCGTGATGGAAACGGTGATGGAGCTTCTGCCCCGAATCGAACTCGATCCCGAAAATGAAGCGTTGCGCGGGCAGATGTTGTGGGCATCTACCATGGCGCTGAACAACATGCAGATTGCCGGACGCAAGGCCGCCCCGTTTACGCTGCACAATCTGGAGCACGCCCTCAGCGGCGAACAGCCGGAACTGGCTCACGGACGCGGATTGGCTACGCTCTATCCGGCCTATTTTAAATGGCTGCTGAAAAACGATCGGGTAACCGACCGACTCGCCCTGCTCGGCAAGCGGCTCTTCGGCATCTCCAAACCGGATCAAAAAGAGACGGCAGAGGCGTTTATTGAGCAGTTTGAAGGGTGGCTGAAACAGAACCATCTGTATCAGCGGTTGTCGGATGTGGGCATTCCTGAAGAGGCGTTCGCACGTGTGGCCGATTACGCCATCGAAACGTACGGCGGCGGCAGCGATGAACTCTCCGCAGCAGGGCCGCTGCCACGAGAGGCAATCATCGAGCTGTTCCGCATGACCGAAGAGCAGGTTCCTGAACCGGCCGAGGCGTAACCGCAGCGCCCCCGACCAACCGATTTTAATGAGCGATCAACACACCATCAAACCCACGGCCGACGGCTCCACCACACTGGTCTCGAAACGGTTCAATCAGCCGTTTCACAGCCTTCACGGAGCGGTGGCCGAGAGCCGGTATCTCTATTTTGAGATGAACGGCCTCATCCGCGCCTTGCAGCAAGAGACCAACGAACCGCTTGTCGTTCTGGAATCGGGTTTTGGCACCGGACTCAATCTCTTTTTGCTGATGGAGTACTGTTCCATCACTCCTGTTCAGCGCCCGGTTCATTTCCTGAGCAGCGAAAAATATCCGGTGTCCGCCGGCGTAGCGAAACAGCTCTCATTTGATGGCGTTTCAGATGCCATCCGTTACCGGGATCATCTCTCCGCCATTGTTGCCAACTTGCAGCCGGGTGCCAACCGGTTTCAGCTCACCGAGCGGGTGACGCTCCATCTGTTTGTCGGCGGGTTCAAGGATGCCGCCAACCGCACAGAAGAGAAAGCCCATTTTATACTGCACGATCCCTTTTCGCCGGAGGCCAATCCCGAGGGGTGGCAGCCCGAGTTGTTCACAGCCCTGCATGCCGCTGCCCGTCCCGAAGCGGTTCTCTCTACCTACTGCGCGGCGGTAGCAGCCCGGGCCTCCATGGCCGTTGGCGGATGGTATCTGCACCGTGCTCCCGGGGCGCTGGGCAAACGTGAAATGACCCTCGCCACCCCAACCGATATCCCACTGGCCCATGCAAAACCGATACAGAGAAACCGGCTCATTGAGCGCTATCAAAACGGGGAATTTGCGCGGTAACCGCCCCACTTTTCACCTCCTCATTTTGTATACTGTTGTGCCGGAAGAGATCACTCATTGATAGAAATAAAATGCACGACTTCGACCACCTTGCAGAAGCACTTCAACCTCACTATTCTCACTTTAATGTAGCCAACCGGCTGTTATTTACCGGTCACTCGCATCAGGCGTGGCCCGACGCCGCCTTCCTGGGCATTCAGGAGTATATGCAGACAGTAGCGGATAAAGTGGATGCCAAATGGGAGCCGGCCGAAGAGAAAACCGAGATGCTTCGTTCGTATCTCCGCAACTGGTACGACGACCCGAATGGCCGGTATTGCCGCGAGCAGAACACCCATGTGCTCATTGTATCGTGGCTCTCATCGCTGCCGCTTATCGAAAAGCCGAAAATCATTACCACCGAGGGCGAGTTCCACTCCCTGCGGCGGCAACTGCAAAGCCTGGAACAGCACGGTATAGAGATCGTACGGCTCCCTGCGGAGTCCGATCAGCGTTTAACCGAAGAGCTGAAGAAGACGATTGACAGCAACACTTGTGCGGTGATGATGTCGCGCGTCTATTACCAATCGGCCCGCATCAATACGGCCATACCGGAGATTGCGACGGTGTGCCGGAAACACAACGTCCCGCTCCTGATCGATGATTATCACGGTACCAATGTAGCGCCCCTCTCCCTGCGCAACGAGCCGATGGACGATCTGTTTCTGCTGATTGGCGGATACAAGTACCTGCAGTGGGGCGAGGCCAACTGCTTTCTTCGCTTTCCAAGTAATTGCACCCTGAAACCCGCCATTACCGGCTGGTTTGCCGCTTTTGGGGAACTTGAAAAACCGCAAGACGGAACCGTTTCCTTCGACGACGGGGATCAGCGTTTTGCTACGGCAACTTACGATCCCATCTCTCAGTTCCGGGCGGCCGAAGTGGTTCGGTTTTTTCGCACGCAGGGGCTCTCGCCACAGGTGCTGGAAAAACAGTATCGCGATCAGGTTCAGTTTTTGGGAAGCCTGTTTGATGATCGCAATCCCGATCCGTCGGTCATTCGCCGCACGCACAACGCACCACCCGAACAAACGGGGGGATTTCTCTCTCTTACCTCGCCCTATGCTCGTGATCTGCGCACAAAATTGTTCGAAAAAGGAATCTATACCGATGCCCGCGACAACATTTTACGCCTCGGCCCGGCGCCTTACATTACATCAAAACAGTGTGTAGGCGTGATAGGCGCACTTTTTGAAGAAATCGATCATCTGTAAAAAATTTTTCTGTAAGGTTTTCTCCGTTTGGGTATCATACATATAGATCACACATATTACTGTTGATCGTTCATCGCCCGGCATTGCGTTCCGGCCGGGGTGACAGAAGGTTGTCACTGTCGATGGCGATATTTGCACACGAACATCCGAAATAAACCGAAAAATGATGAGTGAAACATCCAAAGAAAACCGATTAAAAGCCCTCGAAACCGCCATGGGGCAGATTGAGAAACAGCATGGCAAGGGTACCATTATGAAACTGGGCGGCAACCCTTACAACGAAGTCGATGCCATTTCAACCGGATCGATCATGGTCGATTACGCGCTCGGTGTAAGCGGTATACCGCGCGGGCGAATCACCGAAATTTACGGACCTGAGGCGAGCGGTAAAACCACCCTGGCCCTGCAGGTTATTGCGCAGGCACAGAAAAAAGGCGGGTATGCAGCCTTTATTGATGCCGAACACGCGTTTGATCCAAAATACGCCCGTAACCTGGGCATCAATACCGATGAGCTGCTGATCTCTCAGCCCGACAGCGGCGAGCAGGCGCTCGAAATTACCGAGACGCTGATCCGCTCCGGTGCGCTGGATGTGATTGTGGTCGACTCGGTAGCCGCTCTGGTACCGCGTGCCGAACTGGAAGGCGAAATGGGCGACTCGCACATGGGTCTTCAGGCACGGTTGATGTCGCAGGCACTGCGGAAGATTACCGGTATTGTGAGCAAATCCCGCACAGCCTGTATTTTTATTAATCAGGTACGGGAGAAGATCGGGGTGATGTTTGGCAATCCGGAAACCACTACCGGCGGCCGAGCGCTGAAGTTTTATAGCTCCGTGCGTCTCGATATCCGCCGCATCGGCGCCATCAAAAAAGGCGATGAGGTCATCGGCAATCGCACCAAAGTAAAAGTGGTGAAAAACAAGGTAGCCCCGCCGTTCAAAACCGTAGAATTTAACATCATGTACGGATTGGGGATCTCCAAAATATCCGAAGTGCTGGACCTTGCTGTCGACAACGATATCATCGAGAAGCGGGGAAGCTGGTATCGGTATGACGGCGAGCCGATTGGCCAGGGCACCGATGCAGCGATTCAGTTCCTGGAGGAAGATCCTAAACTTGCCGATAGCATTGAAAAGCGGGTACGCGATATTTTAATGCCGGCCGAGGTGGCCGAAAAACCGAAAGAGAAAGAGCCCGCCACGGCCGATGCATAATCCGAAAAACCGGTCAACGCGAGAACGGCGGCAGGAGGCACTCGCCTCCCTGCTCCCGGTCACAGTCACCCGGATCGTACCGCAAAAAAACGATCCTGACCGGTTTTCACTCTTCCACGAAGAGTCCTTTCTGATGGGGATCTCCCGGCGCTCACTGGAACATCACAATCTCAACGAAGGCACCGTGCTCACCGCCGGCCTCTGCCGGCAAATCGAAGAGAGTGAAGAGGTAGCCTTTGCAAAATCGAAAGCGTATGAGCTGCTGGCCCGTCGCGATCACGCATCGGGAGAGCTTCGCACCAAACTGGCGCAGCGCGGAATCACTGCGGACACAATTCGTGAGGTGCTGCACGATCTGGAGGAAACCGATCTCATAAACGACCGGACCTTTGCGCTCTCGTTTGCCCGGGAAAAGTTAGAGTCGGCCAAATGGGGGCCCAAAAAAATTCTCGCGAGCCTGCGCAAAAAAGGGATCTCCCGCACCGATGCAGAGGCGGCCCTGAAGGAGATCGAAAATCCTTCGCAGATGGCCGATTTTTGTGTAGATTTGATTCGAAAGCGAAAACGAACGTTTTTAAGAGAAGACGACCCGTTTAAGCGGAAACAAAAAATCTACCGTTACCTTGCCGGAAAAGGGTACGCCCCCGCAATCATTCAGCGGGCACTCGACACCGTAGCCAACGAACTTCATGTTTCATAATCTCACCATAGAAAAGGTTATTAAAGCATCGATCACCATCGGGGTGCTTTTTATAGCCGCTTCTCTGGCGTATAATTACCTGAACCTGGTGGTTTACGCCATTATTGCGTTGCTGATCAGCTACCTGCTCGATCCGATTGTAAACCGCATGCAGGCGGCAGGCATGAACCGTACCCTGGCCATTATCATCACCCTGACGACCGTGCTGCTGCTCATCATCTGGGGCTCCACCACCATCATTCCGATTCTCGGCAATCAGATGGCGGGACTGGCCCGGCAGCTCACCATCGAAAACATTCGTGAGATCGCCACACAGATTGAAGCGGTGGCCATTGCCAATTTCGATTTTCTTCCGCAGGGATTTCTTCGCAACAATATCGCCCTGCTCTCCGACGATTTTTTCAATGTCGGGCGGGTCTCTGCATTTCTGGGCGACATCATCGGCATCTTTACCAACCTGTTTGCTGCTTTTTTGATTATCCCGTTTGCGGCGTTCTTTTTTCTCAAGGATGGCCATATGCTCCGCCGCGATCTGCTGCGTTTGGTGCCCAATGCCTATTTCGAAACCACATTGAGCCTGATCGACAAAATTGAAACGCGGCTGGGTTACTACTTTCGCAGCGTCTTTTTACAATCTACGCTGGTTGGTATTGCCAGCTGGATTGCCCTCTCCATGGCCGGGCTCAACAACGCCCCATCGGTCGGTATCGCCATCGGCATCGCCAACTCGATCCCTTACTTTGGCCCGATCATCGGCTACGCACTGTCGATTATTATCTCCATTGTGGAGACGGGTGATTTTTCACTGGTGCTTGCCTGCATTCTCGCTATACTGGTTGTTCAAATTCTCGACAATGTGGTGTTTCAGCCGCTCATTTTTTCGAAGTCGGCCGATATGCATCCGGTCGCCATTCTTTTCATCATCATGATCGGTGCACAGACGGCCGGCATCATCGGCATGCTTGTGGCCATACCCATCGCAACGATCATCAAAATTTCCATTGTTCAGATCTCCTGGAGTTATCATAACTACAAGGTGTTCCGGCTCACGGCACCACCGCCGGCCGGCGGCGCTCCGCAGCCCACAAATCAGGGTGAATAATCCACCCACTTTTGCGTATCTTTGCGGCGCACCACTCATAACCCGATAAGCTGCGCAACCGTTGAAGCAATTGGTGGTACTGGCCTCCGGGTCGGGCACAAACTTCCAGGCCATTCTCGATGCGATTCATGACGGATCGTTGCACGCATCGGTGGCGGCGCTAGTCACCAACAATCCCTCTGCAGGCGCAATCGGCCGGGCCGAAAAGCATGATATTCCCGTACACATTCTGCCAAATGAGAAGCAGATGGCCGACGATCGGCTGTTCGATTTGCTGCAAACTATCGATCCCGATCTGATTGTATTGGCCGGCTATTTGCGAATGATCCCTGACCGGCTTACCGACCGCTTCGACAAGAGAATCATCAATATCCACCCCTCTCTTTTGCCTAAATATGGCGGCAAAGGGTTTTACGGATTACGCGTGCACGAGGCGGTGCTGCAAGCGGGGGAAACCGAATCGGGATGCACCGTGCATTACGTGAACGAGGAGTACGATGCGGGCGACATCGTTGCGCAGGCTCGTGTTCCCGTTGCCGATGACGATACGCCCGAAACCCTCGCAAAAAAAGTGTTGAGGCAGGAACATATTCTGCTTCCCAAAGTGATAGCTACCCTCTTAACCAAAAAAACGTAATCTGTGTCACTGCAACCCCTTTCCGAACTGCCCCGACATCCCCTCAAAATTCGACGCGCCCTACTTTCCGTATCCGATAAAGACGGCATTGTGCCATTGGCCAAAGCGCTGCATCGCCACGGTGTGGAGCTGGTAAGCACCGGAGGCACAGCCAACACCATTCGCGAGGCCGGAATCCCGGTCCGTGATGTAGCCGAGGTAACCGGTTCTCCCGAAATTCTGGACGGACGGGTAAAAACGCTCCACCCGGCCATTCATGGGGGTATTTTGGCCCGAACAAGCCATCAACCCGATCTGGATGAGTTGAACAGGCAGGGCATCGACCCGATTGAACTGGTGGTGGTAAACCTCTATCCCTTTCAGCAGGCCGTGGCCGAGCCG
>JBLRWS010000008.1:11705-21717 GCA_047921075.1 Balneolaceae bacterium
CGCGACCTGCCAAAGCAGCTCTCCATCAGCCTACCCCGATCAGGCGATCTTCGCTACGGTGAGAACCCCCATCAGATGGCCTCGGTTTACGGGCACCAATCCAATTTTATCGACTGTTTCCACGGCAAAGAGCTAAGCTACAATAATTACATCGACATTGACGCCGCTCTGCAGCTGATGAGCGATTTCCGTGACAGCGGCCCTGCGGCAGCCATCTTTAAACATACGGTTCCGTGTGGTGTGGCACAGGGAGATACGGTAGCCGATGCCTACAAACGCGCCTTTGCCACCGATACCAATTCTCCGTTCGGTGGTATTATCATTGCCAGCAAAGAGATTGATCTCGATGCCGCCCGGGCGATGGATGCTATTTTTACCGAAATTATTCTGGCGCCCTCCTTTCACCCCGACGCGGAAGACTTGCTCACTGAAAAGAAGAATCGACGTCTGGTTCGCATCCTTCAGTTTCCCGAGGCTGGAACCGACTTGAACGTGCGCTCCATTTTTGGCGGTATGGTAGCTCAGCAGCCCAACCGACTCACCATCAACCCGGACACGCTTCAGGTAGTGACGGAACGGAAACCGACGGACACCGAGATGAACGACCTGCTGTTTGGATGGACTGTAGTAAAGCATGTAAAATCGAACGCCATTGTCTATGCCAAGGGAGGTCAGACGCTCGGCATCGGCACCGGACAGACCAGCCGGGTAGGCAGTTCGGAGCTGGCCGTGGCCAATGCCCAAAAAGAGGGTTTATCGCTCTCCGAAAGCATCATCGCATCGGATGCCTTTTTCCCGTTCGCCGACGGCGTAGAAGCCGCAGCCGAAGCCGGTGCCACCGCGGTGATTCAGCCGGGTGGCAGTGTACGCGACCAGGACGTTATCGATGCGGCTAACCGCCTCGGGCTGGCGATGGTCTTTACCGGAATCCGCCATTTTCGCCATTAATTTCTAGTAAAAGTCGGTTCGCAAAATGAACCCAACCTTTGTATTTTAATAAATTACCAACGCTCACTGCCTAAGCACATCATCTACATGTCCGACGTTTATACTCAAACAAAAAAACGCACCGATAAGAATCAGAAGAAAAAGGGACTTTTTGATTTTCTATATACCGACATCGCTATTGATCTCGGCACAGCCAATACGCTGATCTACGCAAGAGACGAAGGCATTGTGTTTAATGAACCGTCTATTGTTGCGCTGAACAATCAAAACGAACCGGTTGCTACCGGGCACGAGGCGCGATTGATGCACGAAAAAACGCACAAAAACATCCGCACGGTACGCCCCCTGCGTGATGGTGTGATTGCCGATTTTGAAGTCGCCGAGCAGATGATTCGCGGCATGATTAAAAAAGTGAAAGTGAAGTGGTACTCCTCTACCCGCCAAATGGTGGTGTGTGTGCCAAGCGGCATCACCGAAGTGGAACGGCGCGCCGTACGCGACAGTGCCGAACATGCCGGTGCCAAGGAGGTGTATCTGGTAGATGAACCGATGGCGGCTGCTATTGGTATCGGGCTGGATGTGCACGAGCCGGTTGGTAACATGATTGTAGACATTGGCGGCGGCACCACCGAAATTGCCGTCATTGCCCTGTCGGGTATTGTCTATGCGCAGTCGGTACGCCTTGGCGGTGATGAGCTGAACGAAGATATCATCAACTACTTCCGGCGGAACCACAATCTGTTGATTGGTGAACGAACTGCAGAGAAGATTAAATGCGAAATTGGCAGCGCGGCCCCGCTCGACGAAGAGCTCGAAATGATTACCAAAGGCCGCGATTTGGTAAATGGCGTACCCCGAACCCGACAGGTTACCTCCAAAGATGTACGCGAGGCGATCTCTGAATCGGTGAACACCATTGTAGAGTCGATCACCAAATCGCTGGAACAGACGCCGCCGGAACTCTCCGCCGATATTCTGGATCGCGGTATTATGCTTACCGGTGGCGGCGCGCTGCTTAAAAATCTCGATAAGCTGATTATGGAAACCACCGATCTGCCGGTACATATCGCGGAAGACCCCCTTACTGCGGTAGTGCGTGGCACCGGTGCCATTCTTGAAGATATCGAGTACTACCGAACGGTTATCTCCTAACATTTTCCTATGGGCGTATGCGCTCCGTAACCAACGCCAAAGATTACATTCTTACTGCACTGCTTTTGGTGTTGGCCGCATCCCTACTGGTTGTGCGGCACGATGGAGGGCTGCAAAATGCCCGGAAGGTTTCGGTAACCATGCTTAGTGTGCTGGAAAAACCGCTCTCCAACATTCGGGTCTACCGGCAGGCGCTCTCTACCAACACCTATCTGCAGAGGCAAAACGTGCTGCTACAGGATGAGCTGAGCCGCTTGCGATCGGCCGAAGAGCAGAACCGTGTTCTGCGCGATCTGCTAAGCTTCCGTCAGGAGTCGGAGCACGAGCTGCTGCCGGTACAGATTGCTGCAAAAGATCTTGTTGGGCTAAACAATTCGTTAACCATTAACCGCGGCAGCAACGATGGCGTTAAAACCGGAATGCCCGTCAGAGATACCAATGGACTAATTGGAACTGTCATTTTAGTGAACCCAAATTACGCTCAGGTACTTCCCTATTCCAACTCGGTATTCCGTGTAAGTGCCCGGGTACAGGAAACTCGTGCCTATGGCATCGTTTCGTGGCAGGCATCCGGAAGCCGTGCACTCGTTATGAATCACGTTCCCCAAACCATTGAGGTGGAGCCGGGGCAAATTGTGGAAACGTCCGGGCACAGTAATCAATATCCGCCCGGCATCCCGATCGGGGTTATTACACGTACGGTTCCCGGCGACGGGGTGGATACCCAAACCGTTTATCTCGATGCTTTTGCTGATCTGCACATCCTTAGCGAAGCCTTTGTGGTACTGTTTACGCCCGATAGCGAAATTTCAAACCTCCAAGCCCGGCAAGAGGATCTGTTTTGATTCGCTCCACGTACGTTCGCCTGACCCTCATCGGCCTGAGTATGGTGGCAATACAGGTTGTATTGCTGCGCCACCTTGAGATTTTTGGAGCTACAGCTGATCTCGTTTTGCTCTTTTTGATTTGGCTCTGTACAAAAAAAGAGCGGGTAGCCTGCCTGCTTTTTGCTGCATCGCTCGGGCTTTTGCAGGATGCATTTACCGATTTATGGGGCGTCCATATGTTTTCGAAAGTAATTGTTGTGTTTATTGCGCACAGTTTTCTGCACCGAACGTCCGAAAACAGTTTTTTACTCTGGCAGGTGTTTTTAATTTTAACCGGCACAACTTTTATACACAATTTGGTCTTTTTTGGCGTTAGTTCTTTTTCGGGGGTATTGGCTGCCAACCATCTTGCGGGAACGCTGCTTTTTACATCTACCCTCTTTACCGCCACCCTTGGTGGTTTTCTTCACCTTGTGCGAAACGATCAGTAACCATGTCCGGAACACGATCTCCAAAGCGAACCAAGACAGCAGCCTATGTATTGCAGGGTATTATCATACTCTGTGTGCTGGTGCTAATGGGGCGCATTTTTCAGTTGCAGATTGTTGACCATGAACAATACGCACCGCTTAGCGATCGAAATTCGATCCGAATGGATGTGGTGCAGCCGGCTCGCGGCCTCATTCTGGATCGCAACGGCACGATATTGGTGGATAATCAGCCCACCTACTCCATCACCGTCACACCGGCCAACTTTCGAATGGAAAACCTTCCACTGTTGGCCGAACTGTTGGAGATGGATGAAGAGGTTGTACTCGAAGGGATCAGTGAAGCGCGCAGCTACTCCTGGTTTCGCAAGTCGCGTATCTTCTCGGAAGTATCCTTCGATGTATTCTCAGCCATAGAAGAGAACCTCTGGAGGCTGCCGGGTATCGGCAATCAGATCGAGAGCAAACGGAACTACCCTCGCGATCTGCGGGCGGCCCACAGCCTGGGCTATCTTCGTGAGGCGTCGAGAGAGGAGTATGAGCGCTCCGATGATATCCTTCTTGGCGAGCGCATCGGTAAAAGCGGGCTCGAGTTGGTGTATGAAGACTTTCTAAAAGGGTCGCGCGGAACCCGCTATCTTCAGGTAAATGCGTACGGGCAGGCCGTGAGGGAGCACAACAACGGCAATCTGAATGAGTCTCCCGTGCGAGGTAGCGATATTATCACCACGCTGGACGCCGATTTGCAGGAGCTGGCCGAAACATTGATGCAAAACAAAACCGGTGGCCTTGTTGCGCTCGACCCCAACACCGGCGCGGTGCTCAGTATTGTCAGTGCTCCGCAGTACGATCTTACCAAACTGGCCGGGCGCATGGACCAGGCGTACTGGCAGGCGATCAACACCGATTCGCTGACGCCGCTCTTCAACCGGGCTATTTCGTCGCGCCAACCGCCCGGATCCACGTTCAAACCTTTCATGGGTATTTTTGGACTCGACATCGGACTCATCACCCCTGAGATGGAAATCCGCAGCACCGGCTCTTATATCCGAGGCCGCGCCTATCGCGACCTGGCCGACCCCGGCATGTACAACCTCCCCAAAGCGATCACCAAATCGAGCAACTACTACTTTTTCTGGATGATGGACCGCATCGCCAGCAATGGTCTGTTGAATGAATGGTCGCAAAAGATGAAAGATTTTGGAATGGGCCCCACCAGCAACATCGACCTTCCGTTCGAGCGGACCGGCATCATGCCCGACAGCACCTACATGAATCGAACCTTTGGCGCCAACCGCTGGGGCGTGGGTGATTTGATGAGTTTGGGCGTGGGGCAGGGTATGGTATCCGTATCACCGCTGCAGATGGCGGTTGCTACATCCGTCATCGCTAACGGCGGCTATCGGGTGCAGCCGCATCTGGTATCGGCCATTCGGCACGCCGATAACTCGATGAGTTATACCAACCCCGAACGCACACGCATTGAATGGATACGTCCGGCGTACATCGAAACCGTTGAAAAAGGAATGGTTGAAGCGGTGCGTGATGGCGCCACCAACTACTACGCCAATGTGAGCGATATCACCATTGCCGGAAAAACAGGTACCGCCCAAAATCCGCACGGCGAAAATCACGGCTGGTTTATCGCCTATGCCCCGGCCGAAAATCCGCAAATTGCTGTGGCGGTGTTGATGGAGAACTCCGGTTTTGGCTCCTCCTCTGCTTCGCCCATCGCCTCTTTGCTTATTGAGCATTACCTCACCGGAGAGATTAAACGAAATCATATCTACAACCATGTGATGAACTTTCGCCCACCACGCCCCGAACCTGAGACAGAGGAGGCACCATGATACAACTGCGTGATTTTTCCTGGTCGGTTCTCTTTATCTGGCTCGCCCTGGCTGTGATCGGTTTGATTGCCATATACAGTGCCACGCTCGGTCCCGTTTCAGAATTTTTACCCTCCTACATTCAGAATAACTTTTCCCGACAACTGTTGTGGATTAGCATCTCTATTGTCGTGCTTGTTTCGCTGCTATTTACCTCGCCGCGTACTTTTCAGGGACTGGCATACCCATTTTACGCCGTTGTTATTCTGCTCATGATTGTTACCCTTTTCTTCGGTACCGAAGTCAGTGGCTCCAAAAGCTGGCTGCGCATCGGTCCCATCAATATGCAAACCGGTATTCTGATGCTTCCGGCCACCATATTGGCTGTATCGAACTATCTGACCGACCGGCGGGACATGACCACCGAAAACCTGAAAACCGCCCTCACTACTCTGCTCTTTTTCCTGGTCCCCATTGTGCTTCTGATTCTCCAAAATGAGGCCGGCCTTGCCGTAATCTACATGGGTTTGCTGCCGGTTGTGCTGTTCTGGTCAGGATTGCCTTACGGACTCTCCCTGCTTATCATCTCGCCGGCCATTATCGGGTACTTTACCATTTTGGAATGGTACTTCGGGTTGATTGCTGTAATCATCGTAAGCATCGCTGTGTTTCTGCTTCAAAAGCGGGCGTGGCTCAGTTTTAGCACATTATTATTAGGGCTGGTTGTATTAATCGGAGTAGAGCTTGCTCTTACACAGATACTTCAGCCGCACCAGGCGGCCCGGGTAGAAGCCTTTGCAAATCCCGCACTCGACCCACAGGGAGCCGGCTGGAATGTACTGCAGGCGAAAACAGCCATCGGTTCAGGCGGCTTTTACGGAAAAGGATTTACCGAGGGCACACAAACCCAGCTTCGCTTTTTACCGGAACAGTGGACCGACTTTGTCTATTGTGTGATTGGCGAAGAGTTCGGCTTTGTGGGTGCTTCTACAGTACTGCTTCTCTTCCTGGCACTCTTTATGCGCCTGATTAACATAGCGGGAAGCCACAAGCACCCCTTCGCACAGCTTGTAATTGTCAGTGTTACGTTCGTCTATTTTATCCAATTCCTGATCAACGTAGGCAGTGCAACGTCGGTGCTTCCGGTGATTGGCATACCCCTTCCATTTGTTAGCTACGGGGGTTCGGCATTTTTAGTGAACACCGCCATGCTGGCCATCTGCCTCAATTTAGATCTTTATAAGCGCTCGTTCAGCATTTACCGGTAGAGAGCGGCTTAATTGTCACTCTTTTCCGCCGCACCCACCATTGTGTACGCTTTCCGGGTTCTGAGATTAAAACTCTGGCGATGGTGCTCGGTAAAGCCATGCGCCGTTAACCCCTCGTAGTGGGCTTTTGTGGGATATCCCATATTCGTATCCCATCCGTAATAAGGATAATCGTGATGCAGCTCCAGCATCAGCCGGTCGCGGTATACCTTTGCCAGAATGGATGCGGCCGCAATAGATGCCGACCGGTCATCCCCTTTGATGACACAGCGATGCGGGAGCGGACTGCCGGCAAAACGATTGCCATCCACCAACAAAAAATCGGGAGCTGCCTGCTGCTCTTCCGCACATTTAAGCATCGCACGAATGGATGCGTTGGAGATGTTATATCGGTCGATCTCGCGGGGCGTACAGTGTTGAATGGTCCAGTACAACGCCTCGTGCTCAATCTCCTGTACCAATTCTTCCCGTTGCCTCGCAGACAAAGTTTTGCTGTCGCGCACATTATCGGACAGGCGGCTTCCGGGCTTCAAAATCACCCCGGCAGCCACCACAGGCCCGCACAGGCAGCCCCGGCCAACTTCATCCAGTCCCATTACACGGCTATACCCTTCCTGCCAGAGCTGATCTTCCAGCTCATATCGATACACTCCAAGATCGGGATCCTTTTTTTTCATAATAAAAGGGTACGCATGCAATGGTTGAATCGCAAGATCTGTTATCCTATCATACCAACCTAAAACCGGGTCTATGGATTTTTTATACACCAAGTGGATACAACAGAACAACGGAGCGGGCAGCACCCCTTTCGAAACGCTCTGGGATCTGTTCCAACAGCTGCTCTCCATTTCCGGAGGGGATGTGACGCAGTCATTACGCTGGTTGAACGACCTCGATACCGACTATGGAATTACCGATCAGTTTGAAGAGGGCTACGGGCTCGGCGATTTCATTGAGGAGATGAAAGAGCGTGGCTACCTCGAGTTTGACGAAGAAAGCCGTACGATGGTGCCCACCCCCAAAGCAGGTAAAAGCATACGAAGCAAAGCGCTGGAAGAGATTTATCAGCAGCTGAAAAAGGGAGAGAGCGGCCAGCACAAAACGCCTCACTCCGGAAAAGGATTTGAGAAACAGCCCGAATCAAGAAACTGGAAGCCGGGCGACGATATACGGCAGATCGACAGTGTTCAAACCATGCTGAACATGTACAAGCACAGCTCGCTCGATCGGCTGGAACTGCAAGAATCGGATCTCTATGTGTACGATACCGATCACTACACATCGGTCTCTACTGTGCTGCTGATTGATGTGAGCCACTCGATGATTCTGTATGGCGAAGACCGCATTACCCCGGCCAAGAAAGTGGCGATGGCTCTGGAAGAGTTAATCAGCAACGGCTATCAAAACGATACGCTCGAAATTATCGCCTTTGGCAATACCGCCTGGAAAATTGATCGCAGTGAGCTTCCCTACCTGCAGGTAGGCCCGTACCATACCAATACGCTCCAGGCGCTGCAGATGGCACGGCATGCGCTGCAGCGAAAGAAGCACGCCAACAAGCAGATCTTTATGGTTACGGACGGAAAGCCATCTGCCATGCTCGAGAACGGGCGCATCTATAAAAACAGCTTCGGGCTCGATCGTAAAATCGTCAACAAAGTGCTGGATGAAGCCGTGATGTGCCGCCGTTCGGGTATTGACATCACCACCTTTATGATTGCCCGCGATCCCTATCTTCAGAACTTTGTTCGGGAACTGACCGAAGCCAATCAAGGCAGAGCCTACTATTCGTCTCTCAAAAACCTGGGCGAGTTTGTTTTTGAAGATTATATCCGCAATCGCCGGAAAAACGTGCGGTAATAAAAAAAGGCGCGCCGCCCGAAAGCCACACGCCTTTACAATTTATTCAGTGAACCGGAAATGGGTCAGATACCCAGATTCTGCATCACGGCATCGGTAATGTCGTACTCATTTTGTACACGATCCGATACATACAGAATCACTACATCGCCGGTCGACGTTGTTCGGTTCAGCACGTAGTCGAAGCCTCGCTGGGCGGCCACCTCATCGATAGCGCCGCGGAGTTTCTGAATGATCGGGTTCATTAGCTGGTTCTGCCGCTGGTCCAGCTCCTGTGAGGCGTTATTCTGCAGCTCGCGAAGTTCCTGCTGCATTTGAATGAGGCGCTGCTCCTGCTGCTCACGGGCCGATTCAGAAATAACACCAACCCGTTGCTGGAAGCGCTCTACTTCGTTTTGAAGCTCACGCTCTTTCTGAGCAATTTCATTCTGCTTACGCTCGGCAAAGTTTCGAAGCTGTGTTTGCATGGCGCTCATCTCCGGCATCCGCTCCAGGATAGCCTGAGGTTCAACAAACGCAATGCGCATGTCTTGTGCATTTGCTTCAGCAATCGGCAGCAATGCAGTGAGGGCAACGACAAGAGCAAGTGAGATACTATAAATTGTTGAGAGTTTCATAAGTCTGTTAGTTTTGAGTGAGATACTGTACAACTTGGTCGGTAATGTCCTTAGCCCGCTGTGAAGCGAAGAAAACGTATGGATCACCGGTGTTGGAGTTCTTTTTTAGGACGTAATCGAGGCCTTCCTGCTCGGCGATCACTTCAATCGCACTGTCTACGCGGTTGAGGAGCGGCACAAAAAGCTCTTCCTGCTTGCGGCGAATTTCCTGCTGTATACGGTTTTGAAGCGAGATCAGCTGCTCTTCGAGCTCTGTAAGCCGCACTTCTTCCCGGGATTCTTCCTCCACACTAAGTGCGCCGGCTTCTACCTGTTCTGAAAAAAGCGTGATTTCGTCAATGAATGACTCGTAGCGAGTCATGAAAACCTGCTCGCGCTCTTGTGCAAAAGCCTGCACTTCTGCGTCGAGGTCTGCGGTTTCGGGTAGTGCGTTAATGGCCTCCTCGTAATCCATGATTCCAACTGTCATCTGCGCAGCCGAAACCGCCGGGAAAGAGATTATAAGTAGTAATACTGCTAATTTTTTCATTTCTGTGTGGGTTTAATTACAGCCTGATAAAATACAAATTCGTTGTGTTAATTTCTTCGTGTTGTTTGATCAGGGGTGATGCCCATCTCTAACAACACACGATCGGTTAGGTTCCACTGCTGCCGCGTGAATAAAAATCGGGTTTCCTGAGCACGATCAAAAACAAAATCGTACCCCTCGCGGGTTGCTACCCGGGTAAGAGCATCAAAAATCTGTCGCTGAATGGGCTCTAACAGCGATTCCTGTGTTCGGAAGTATTCACCTTCCGGGCCAAACCGCTGTTGCACCATCCGGTCCCGTTCCTGTCGCTTTTGATTAATTTCATTTAATCTTTGCTGACGCACCTCATCGGTAAATAGAATTTCGCGTGCTTCAAAGTCGCGTTCCAGCTCTTCAATTTCCCGATCCAGCAGGCGAATTTCTTCCCGCCATCCTTCACTCAGCAAATTTAGCCGTTGCTGTACGCCCGAATATTCCGGCATCTGCTGTAGAAT
>JBLRWS010000008.1:21817-27210 GCA_047921075.1 Balneolaceae bacterium
CGTGACCCAAAACCGGCTGCCCGCTTCACTTCAAACGGATCAAATTCCGACAAACTGTTAAATGTATTACCGGCATCCATAAAGACGTAAGGGATCAGTTGAAGCTGTTCGGAGCGCACGGCTGGAATACGCATTTCCAGAGAATACTTACTGAAAACACGGCCCCCAATCAGGTTGCGCCGATCGTCCAATGGAGAAATCACACCGTTTAATCCCCCCGGAAAACCACGCATATCGATGTTTTCATTCAGGAAGTTTTGGCGCTGCTGCAACTGTGTACCACCCAGAAAGAAGCGCTGGAAGTTGGTTCGGTTGTTTTGTGTAAAATGGCCCATGTAGCCGTACTGAGCACTGGATGTAAAGATCAGGCGCCCCACGACCGGCTGGTGATTCTGATAGGAGGTACGGATTTTATAAAACTCGGCAAAGTCGGGCAGCGGCATCGCCACCTCGGCACCAATGCTAAAACGGGAACCGCTGTTGGGTGAGATGACGTTGTCCGTAGAGTTTCGTTCAATCTCCTGCCCAATGCTTAAAATGTCGGCCGTACCGTCCTGGAATACCTGATTGAAGCCTTGTACATTAAAGCGATTGTAGGTAAGTGTGGTTCGCTGTGTGAAAAAATCATCGGGCCAGCTTAGCCGACGTCCCACCGATAAAGCAGCCGTAAAGAGTTCATTTCGCTGGCGGTCCGACACCTGATTCGGAAAAATCTGATTACCACGGAAATTGACCAAGTCGTAGGAGAGGCTCAGTCCAACTGAGGTAGGTCGGCCACGGAACCACGGCTCGGTAAAGCTGAAGTTGTAGCTCTGAAATCCGCGCCCCGTTACCTGTACACCCAGCGACAGGCGTTGGCCATCGCCCGACGGAATTGGGTTCCATCCGCCGCGTTGAAACATTCGCTGTACCGAAAAGTTATTGAAGTTAACACGTGCGGCGAGGATTACGCCGATAGAACGCCCTCCAAAACCACCGGAAAATTCAAAGTTATCAGAACCCTGATTTTCATCCAATGAGTAGATAATATCTACCGCACTCTCCTGTCGGTCGGGTATCAGATCGGGTGTAATGGCTTCCGGTGCAAAATATCCCAACTGGCCGAGTTCCCGAATGGTTCGGATTACGGCAGCGCGGCTGTAGGTTTCGCCGGGTACCGTTCGTAGGTTACGGCGCACTACGTTATCGTGCGTTTTGGTGTTGCCGGTAAAGGAAACGGAGCGAATAGTGGCAATCTCGTCTTCAATAATATCCACATGCAGGTCTACCTCTTCATCACCCACCACGCGTATATCGGGTATGGCTCTGAAAAAGAGGTAGCCGATGTTTTCGTACAAGCTGGTTATATCACCGTCATCGCGGCGGAATCGGAGGTTTTCGTTGAACTTCGATTCGTTGAATACATCGCCCTGCTCAAACCCGAGAGCCAACTTCAGGCGGTCGTCTGTGTACACGGTATTGCCTTCAAAGGTAATATTACGGACCCGGTATTGGGGGCCTTCTTCGATTTTAAAATCGAGATAAACGCCCTCTTTTCCGCGCCAGTCGTCTACATACACCGTATCGGTAAGCATCCGCATATCCAGAAAACCATTGTTGCGGTAGAACTGAATCAGATTCTCTTTACCCAACTCGAAATCATCCTCATTGTAGGTGTGGCGGCGGAAAATTTTCCACCAGCGGTCGCGCTTGATTTCCCCGAACTCTTTGCGAAGTTTACTATCGTCAAAATGTTCATTGCCTTCGAACAGAAACTCGCGCACCTTTGTGCGCTCGCCACGGTCTACTATAAACGTGAGTTTTACCCGATTGCGCTGCTCGTCGGTAATCTCTTCAATAAGCTCTACTTCGGTCCCCCAATGGCCACGTCCGCGAAAGTATCGCTTGATGGTGCTGAGGGCCTGAGAACGCACCGCGTTGGTTACGGAAAAACCTGTGAGCAGGTTGAGTTGGTCGCGAAGGTCGCGCCGTTGCGAACGCCGTACTCCTTCTATTTCGTAGCTGTCGAGGCGGGGCTCTTCCTGAACGCGGATGAGCATACTTACTCCGCCAGGAACCTGTCGGTATCGGATTTCGATATCGGAGAAAAGTCCGGTTTGATTAAGCTGCCGCATCGCATTGGGAATCTCTTCGCCGGGAATGGTGATGCGGTTGCCCACGTTGAGCCCACTGGTTGAGATAATGAACGTTTCGCGGGCAGTTACCAATCCCTCTACCTCCACCGCCTGTATCTCAAACTGACGGGGTACAGAATCCACCGGATTGGTGATCTCTATTTTCTGCCTGTCCTGCGCTGCAGCTGTCGTGAAAAGTCCGGTTGCGAAAGTTAAAAACGCGACAATAAAAATGAAAAAGCTACGATTAAACACGTTTCTGAATCGACTCCTTTAGGATCTAATATTGTTTAACAAAGCGGAGGCTATGGAGCCTGTCCGCTTTTCATGTACCCTGCCATATCTTCGGTCACGTTCCTGGTACGACTTTATTGCCTCGTATAGTTCAAAGCGTTTAAAGTCGGGCCAGTATCTTTCGGTGATATAGAGCTCGGAATAGGCAAGTTGCCATAATAAAAAGTTGCTGATGCGATACTCACCGCTGGTTCGGATAATGAGATCCGGGTCGGGAATATCGGCAGTAGATAGATGACAGCTGATTGTTTGATCGTCTATTTGATCGGGGTCAAGATTGCCATTTTGTACTTCTTTACAAATTTTACGAACCGCTTCGGTAATATCCCACCGGCCGGAGTAGCTAAGTGCCAGGCACAGCTCCATGTGGGTATTCTCTTTGGTGCGATCACAGACGTGCTCAATCTGCCTTTGACAAACCGGAGGAAGCCGGTCAATTTGGCCAATGGTTGTAAACTTGATATTGTTGGAGTGCAGATTCTCCGCCTCATCACGAAGGGCACCCACCAATAATTTCATTAATCCATTCACTTCCGCTTCGGGGCGCTTCCAGTTCTCGGTAGAGAACGCATAGAGTGTAAGATGTTGTACACCAAGCTGGGCACAGCTTTCGGTAATATCACGAACCGAATCAACGCCGGCTTTGTGGCCAAAAATGCGCACGTTTCCTTTGGTTTGTGCCCACCGGCCGTTCCCGTCCATAATAATCGCGATATGGCGCGGGATGGAACCAGTCCGTTTCAGCTCTTGTTGGAGCTGTTTATCGGCCTCTGATTGCTCGCTATTTGTAAGGGTAAATGGTTCCAATAGAAAAATCTTTTAAGCCATATATATTAGACTTAATCTAGTCTACATTCAAGCCTGATTTAAGATCCCTGTTGCTTTAGTTCTTTTTTCAGTTCCAACATATCGCATAATGCAAGTGCAGCTTCTGCACCTTTATTCCCTTTCCCAAGGCTGGCACGTTCCACGGCTTGGTCAACATTATCCGTCGTCAACACACCAAACGAAACGGGCTTGCCAAAACGTATGTTCAAATCCATAATTCCCCGATTTACGGCATCGCACACATAATCAAAGTGCGGTGTGCCGCCCCGAATAACGGCTCCGATAGCCACAACGCCATCTACCCGGCTTGTTTCAAGGCAGTATTTACACGCCAGCGGCAACTCGTACGATCCGGGACAGCGAGCCACTACGATATTCTGTTCGCCAATTCCTTTCGCTTTCAGAGCGGCCACTGCACCTTCCAGCATCTCATCGGTCACAAAAGAGTTCCACTTCGCGGCGATCACCCCTACCCGTACTTTTTTCCAATCCATAGTTTTTCGATATCTGCTTGTTATAATTCCGGCGAGAGTGCACGCCTGCGCTGAGCAAGCTGTTTTAGCGATGCTACATGCTGGGTACCCAGCGTTACAATTCCAAAAAACGGATCGTAATCGGGCTTGCCAACGCCATGAAAATCACTGCCGCCGGTGCACAAAAGCTCTTGCTTCTCGGCGTGACGCGCCAACAGCCGCTGCATCGAAAAGTTGTGGCTGGGATGGATGGTTTCAATTCCGTCGATTCCTTCCCGCGTTAGCGCATCAATTTCTGCCGCAGTGTACATCGCCCCGGGATGCGCCAGCGAGGTGACACCACAGGCAGCACGTACCGCTTCAATCGCTTCACTCAAAGATACAAACTCGATGGCATCTCCGGTTAGTTTTTCATTGGAAAGATAACGAATAAATGCCTCCTGTACCGATGCCACTACTCCTTTTGAAATAAGTACCCGAGCAGCGTGCGGCCGGCCGATATTGGCGCCATTTGCTTCAGCGGCCACCTCATCATAGTTGATATCAATACCCTCTTTGGCCAGCTTTTCGGTGATGCGTTTCATCCGCAGTATTCGAGCTTTTCGCTGCCTGGCCAGCAATCCGGTAATGGCGGGGTGCTCCGGATCAAAGGCGTAGGCCAGCAGGTGAATCTCGCGATCGCGCCAGCTGCACGACAGCTCTACACCGGGTATCAACTCCAGTCCGGCATCTTTGGCCGCAACGCCCGCCTTTACATAACCGGCGATGGTATCATGATCGGTGATGGATATAGATTCGAGCCCTTTTTCCTTGGCTTTGGCTACAACATCGGCCGGTGCAAATGCACCGTCGGATGCATTTGTGTGAATATGCAGATCAGCTTTTCCCAAAAATTACGGTATTAAAACTCGTTCGTATGCACTGCGATCGGTAAGGTAACGAATTGCCTCAATAAGAGAAGGGTCATCGGCCAGCAGCAGATGATTCGCCTCGGTGCGCCCCCGGGTTTGGGCAATCCACTCCCGCTTCAGATTGGTCTCTATAAAATCTCTTTTCTCGTGCAGCATCTGCTCTTTTTGGCGCTTCACCGATTCCTCCAGGTCCGCAATCAGGGAAGCAGACCGCCCGGCGTCGGCAAACTGATTTTTACTGGCCAACAATCCATCCAGATGTCGATCGGCCGGGGTGGTGTAGTCAAAATCAACGCTTTTTAAATAGGTAAGAAATCCATCAAAAAGATCGGCAGGCATTTCAGCCGTGCGTGTATCACCCTGAGGAAGCCTTCGGTTTATATACGTAAAAAAGTGATTGCCCTGCTGCAGTTCAATCTCGAGGCGGCCTTCATCATCGCGGGCAATAACCACATCGGGCTCGATGCCCATGCCGTCGAGTACGGTGCGGCCGTTCCGGGTTTCAAAACTACGCCGAAGAGAATCGGGTATTTCCTGGCCCATATCGCCGCGGTCGCGATTGTAGTTGATCGATTGAATACTACGGCCACTCGGCATGTAGTACTGGGAAATCGTGATTTTAAGGGAGGTGTTGTACGAAAGCGGACGCACAACCTGCACCAGTCCTTTCCCAAAACTGCGCTCTCCGATTACCACACCACGGTCTAAATCCTGAATGGCTCCCGCCACTATTTCCGATGCGCTCGCGCTGCCGCGATTCATGAGAATGGCCA
>JBLRWS010000008.1:27310-51736 GCA_047921075.1 Balneolaceae bacterium
CCGGTGGTTAAATTCTGAACCTCTTCGGGAATAAGTCCGCGAACCGGCAGCCCGTTAATAGCGCGGATCACATCTCCGGGGCGAATCCCGGATCGCTCGGCCGGATAGCCTTCAAGCGGTGCAATAACCACAATATCGTCGCCACGAAAGCCCGCATCGATACCCACACCGCCATAACTGCCGGAGGAGAGAATTTCCATACGCTGTTGCTCCCCCTCGTTGATAAACGTGGTGTAGGGGTCAAGCTCTTCCAGCATCGCATTGATGCTGCGATTCATCAATCGTTGCGGCTCTACATCTTCCAGATAGAGTGTATGTACCTCCTTAAAGACATCGTTAAAAATGGTAAGCTGCTTTTTGATCTCGAAATAGAGATCACTGGTGCGTACCCAAGCGGTGGTGATCAGCATCAAGCCGATCAACGCGGCCAAAAGTACAGCTGTGCGTTTTGATGAAATCATGTACTATTGTTTGTTATCGAACGGGAATTTGCAGGGTTTGCCCGGCATAAATCGTGGTTCCGTTCAAATTATTGGCCTGTTGAATAGCGGCCACACTCACGCCATGTCGGCGGGCTATACCTCCTAACGTTTCATTACGCCGAACCGTGTATGCCATCGTATCGGATGTGGAAACACCCTCGAACCGGGTGCCGAAAATGTTCTCTCCGGCACGCTGCCGTCGTTCCAGCTCCTGTTTTTGGGAGAAGGAGAGCTCATTCACTTGCCGATAGTAGGCAAGCCGGTTGTTTGGCGCATGAATGGTGAGCGACTGCCCTACCCGAATGGTATTGCCGATGCCGTTCCACGCACGGATTTGCCACGCCCGTACATCATACCACTCGGCGATGTGGCCGATGGTGTCGCCGCTTTTGACGGTGTAGGATACAGGAGATGTATTTGGCGGAGCCTGTACCTGACTGGTTGACTGAGTGCGGGAAGCCGTTGTGCCCGGCTGATTGGATGGGCGGTCGGCCTGCACACGCTCCATCGAGCCCGGTGCGATGGGTACGACAATACGCTGGCCGGGATGGATGATATTGCTCAGGTTTTCGTTGGTTTCGTACAGTGCGCGAACCGATGTACCGTACCGGCTGGCAATGTAGCCCAGCGTTTCCCCACGGCTTACGGTATGCATCGCAATTTCCTGTGCCCGCTCTTCTTGTGGAATGTTCTGATAAGCAACTGTAAACCGATCTTTCACCCCTTTTGGTAACTTCAGAGGGTAGGTGTCACCGGGTGGTGTTGCCCAGCGCAATAATTCGGGGTTGAAATCGCGCAACTCTTGCGTGGTAATACCAGCTGCATCGGCCAGCGCATCGAGCGGCATCAAACCGGCTACCTCCACCACGTCAAAACTGTACGCCTCGCCGCCATAGAAACGATCAAATCCAAACTCCTCGGGGTTCATGGCAATGGTGGTTGCAGCGATAAAGCCGGGCACGTAACCACGCGTTTCGCGGGGAAGGTACGGGAAGGCTGTCCAGTAGTTCTCTTCGCCGCCGGCTGCACGGATGGCGCGACGCAGTCCGCGAGGGCTGATATTATACCCGGCCAAAGCCAGATGCCAGTCGCCCCAAATCTCATACAAGTCGTTCAGGTGGCGTGCCGCTGCACGAGTTGATTTTACCGGGTCGCGGCGTTCATCAATCCACCAGTTCACCTCCAGCCCGTACATCGCGCCGGTAGCACGAATAAACTGCCACAGGCCCACGGCCGATGCCCAGCTACGAGCCGTTGGCACCAGCCCGCTTTCAATCATCGAAAGGTGAATCAATTCGAGCGGAGTGCCTTCATCTTCAAAAATTTCACGCATCATCGGAAAGTAGTATTCCGACCGCTCCAGCCAGCGCTCCATTACATCGGGGCGGCGAAGGGTGTAATACATCAGATGACGATTTACATGTGTATTCTGAACCAACGGCACGTCGGTACGATTAAATGTGAGGTTTTCCGGCAGACGAAACCCTTCGGTCATCCATTCATCCTGCCCGGAAAAAAGCTCCTCCTGAATGTCAAAAATATCCCCTTCTACCTCCTGCTGAGGATCAGAAATAGCGTAAAACTCCCGGTATTCTGCCATTACAGACCGATAGAGTTCGGTGAAGCGGCGATTGGACTGCATCTCAGGAAAATCGTCCATCAGGGCCTGAATAGCGGCAAATGCATCGTTGATGTATGACTCGGCCTGTACCAGGTCGCCATGCACCTGCGAGTCGATGGCCAGCACATGCATACGGTAGATATCCGCGATGCGCACCATGGTCTCTTTTTCGAGCTCGGTTACCTCCGGTCGGTCTTCAGCCGGCAGTGCATCACGGTCGGTCTGTAATAGAGGGTTCGAGTACGGCAGCAACTTTACCGGCACATCAGCCGTGTTGCCCGAATCGCCGGTGGTTTGCTGGGCCAGAACGGGCATCCATAACAAACAAAAAACAGTGAGTATAGTCAGGTGCTTCATAAAGAGATAAAAGATTAGGAAATGGGAGCTTACAGCCACAAGCAGCAACGTGCAAAAGGCCGAAACGTTGTAGATGATTTCTCTTTTTTTAAAGATTTTGCAACGCACATTCAAAACCGACTGTGCAGGGCTACATTTCAACTCTGAAGTTTAGTGCATTTTCTTTCAAGATTCAAAAATCTTCCGGCGAAATTCGTGGCCGGTGTACTGCTGTACCAGAGGCCAGCGCCGGCCAGTTCCAAACGATTTGGACGAGAGCTTCAGGATGGGTGCGGCTTGGTAGCGTTTAAACTCGTTGCGGTCGGTCAGTTGAATGACCTGCTTCACAGCATCGGGGCGGCCTGTGTGCTCTGCGATGGCCTCGGCTGATTCCTGTAGTTCGATGTAGCGCTTCAAAATTTCGTCCAGCAGATCGTATTCCGGCAGGCTGTCGCTGTCTTTTTGATCGGCCCGCAGCTCGGCACTGGGCGCTTTTTCGATAATCGACTCCGGAATCACTTCTTTTCCCCAAAGCTCTTTATTCATCCAGCGGGCAAGAGCGTACACTTCGGTTTTGTACAGATCCCCAATAATAGCCAACGCGCCATTCATATCGCCGTAGAGCGTGGCGTATCCCACGGCATACTCCGATTTGTTGCCGGTTGCGAGCAGAAATTGTCCGAATTTATTGGCATAGGCCATCAAGAGCAATCCGCGTAGCCGGCTTTGGAGGTTCTCTTCAGCCACGCCAAAGTTCAACCCTTCAAACAACGGCTCGAGCGTGCTGTTGGCTGTGTCGTACAGCTCTTTGATGGGCAGTTCGTACAACTGAACCCCCAGGTTACGAGCCAGTTTTTCTGAATCGGATACACTGCCTTCACTCGAAAACTTGCTTGGCATCGTAATCGCTGTTACCTGTTCCGGGCCAAGCACCTCGGCGGCAATGGCACAGACCAGCGCCGAATCGATACCGCCGCTCAGCCCCAGCACCACGTTTTCAGTAACGCCTGTTTTGTTGATATAATCGCGCAAGCCACAGGCGATGGCGTGGAACTGACGCTCCTCTGCAGAACGATAATACGTTGGATAATTGCCGGAGGGGTCGGGGATGAGCCGGCCGCTTTCCGGATCAAAATCCACATCGACATGGGATGGGTGGAACGGACGGGTGGTACAGCAGATCTCCCCATCGGCGGAGAGTGCCATCGAATCACCGTCAAAAATAATCTCTGTATGCGCGCCGACCTGGTTGGCGTAAAGCACCGGCAGGGAGAGCAACTGCGCATGGCGAGCCAGCATGGCGGCCCGGTTCTCGTGTTTGGATGTGGTGTAGGGCGAGGCGGATATGTTGATGAGAACCTGCGCCCCTTTCGCTGCCACCTCACTGGCGGGATCGATATCGTAGGTGTGATATTGCACCTCATTTTCGTTGTACCAGATATCTTCACAGATCGTCACGCCCAGTGCAACGCCATCCAGCTGCATGCACCGAAACTCCGTATTGGGTTCGAAATAGCGCAGGTCATCGAATACATCATAGGTGGGCAGTAGTGTTTTATGCACCACATCCAGCACGTTTCCACCGCGCGCCAAAAGCGCTGAATTGAACATTCGGCGGCCCGTACCCTTTTTATTAGGCGTAATGTTGCCAAATAGCAGGGCTGTCTTTTGGGTGGCTGCAGCAATCCGTTTACCCGCTTCGTAGCAGAGTGTACGGAACGCCTCTTTTTCGAGCAGATCTTGTGTTGGATAGCCGGTGACGACCATTTCAGGCAAAATCAGAAGATCGACCCCGGCCGCTTCGGCATCGGCAAGTGCCTCCAAAATAGCCGCTTCATTCCCCTTTATATCGCCAATGGTGGGGTTTAATTGCTGCAGACGTATGTTCATAAATAATCAGTTTCTTGAGTAAACCCGTGTTCCGCCCACCCACGTTTCCAGCACCTCGGTTTGCCAAATTTCAGAGGCGTCGGCTTCAAAGAAGTCGCGGTCTACAAGTATAAAATCGGCCCATTTGCCGGGTTCCAGTGTACCGATAACCTCTTCCTGATGGGCGCCGTAGGCGGCGTCGATGGTGAATGCCCGCAACGCTTCAACGCGGCTCATCGCCTGCTCGCTGTACCAGCCGCCGGGCGGCATTCCCTCGTGATCTTTTCGCGTTACCGCAGCGTACAGTCCATAAAAGGGATTTACCTCTTCAACAGGAAAATCGGAACCGCCGGCAATTACGGTACCCTGATCCAAAAACGTCTGCCACGCATACGATGTTTTAATACGCTCCGATCCTACACGGTCTTCGGCCATGTTCATGTCGCTGGTAGCGTGAATGGGCTGCATGGAGGCGACCAGGTCCAGCTCTACGAATCGGGGAATGTCATCCGGGTGGACAATCTGGGCGTGCTCAATGCGGTGGCGCATTCCAGACTGGTCGCCAAGCTCGTTTGCAGCGTGCTCAAATGCATCCAGAACCTGACGGTTGGCCGCATCGCCAATGGCGTGAATGTTCATTTGAAAACCGTTGGAAGCGCCCTTCAACACCATCCCGTTAAGTTCTTCCTGATCGAAAAAGAGCAGTCCGCTGTTGCCGGGTTCATCGTCATAATCATCGATCAGCGCTGCGCCCCGACTGCCCAGAGCTCCATCTGCCGAAATTTTTACGCTTCGCAGTGCAAGCAGGTCATTGGCATAGCTATGTACCGGGCCATCAGCCGCCATCTTATCGAATGTATCCCCTGTGCCGGCTACCATGGCGTAGATGCGGGTGAGCAGCTCACCGTTGTCGGCTGTCTCTTTGTAGAGTTCCCAGGTCTGCAGATCGGTGCGCGCATCGTGTACGGAGGTGAGTCCGTTCGCGGCCATCGCTTCCAATGCGAGCCTGAGTGCGCGCCGGCGGTCCTCTTCGTCATACTCCGGCACCTGATTGGAGACATACCGCATGGCCGTATCGATAAAAATGCCGGTAGCGTCGCCTCTATTGTTTCGAATGATTCGCCCTCCCTGCAGGTCGGGGGTATCGCGGCTGATGCTGGCAATTTCCATGGCGCGCGTATTGGCCCACGCAGCGTGCCCATCAATACGGGTTAGCCAAACCGGGCGATCGGGCACAACCCGGTCCAGGTCGGCGGCCGTCGGGAATTCGTTCTCTTCCCAGAGAACCTGATTCCATCCGCGCCCTAAAATCCATTCGGCATCGGGATTGGCTTCGGCATGCGCCCGCACTTTCTCGAGCGCCTCCTCAAGGCTGGTAATACCGGCCAAATTCACATTCATCTCCTGAAATCCGAGGCCCATGACGTGCGCGTGGGCATCGATCAGGCCGGGAAGCAGGGTATGGCCTTCTCCGTCGCGCGGAGTGAAGTTGGGATATTGCTGGCGAAGCTCATCCGAGCCACCGGTTGCCACCACTTTTCCATCGGTAAATGCAATCGCCTCAAAGGAGAGAAGGTCACCATCGGCCAGTGTGTAGCCGTTCACATTATAGAGGATGTGGCCCTGTTCGTCGGTTGAGCAGGCCATCATCGAAAACAGTATCAGTAGAGCAAATGCGTATCGTATCATAAAAGTAAGATCAATTCGAGCTATGGTTTCGGACAAATATACAAAACGTTCGCCGGTTTAAGAGATGGGCGCATCGGATTGATGATGATCTACCCTGTTTGTCAACAAAGTGCCGTTTTGAATATCGTTTTTCAGAAAAGTGGGGTGGAGCTCCAGCGCTGCTGCCTCAGCTAAAGGGATAAATCGACTATCCAGAAACGGCTGATCGGCCGATCGAAATTCGGGATCGGTGCCGATGGATGGGGTACCGGAACGGTAGCCCGCTACAAAATAGAATTCGATGGCATGAAACGGAGGCTGACGAAACTCATGCAGATACCGAAGCCTCGGGGATTCGGCTTCTATTCCCGTCTCTTCCCGTAATTCGCGCATTGCGGCAGCTGCGCACGATTCCTGAAGCTTGACCAAGCCACCGGGAATCAGCCAAATGGGATGATCGCGGGTGGGCACATGTTGCTTTACCAGCAGCAGATGGTCATCCCTCACTACAATCGCACACGATCGAACCCGTACCCGGTTGGCGAACGGCGAGTCAGTTTTCACGGTGTTCGACAGCCACAGTTTGTTGAACCAGTGCCGCCTCAATAAATCCCTGAAAGAGCGGATGCGGCCGATAGACGGTACTTTTCAGCTCGGGATGAAATTGCACGCCTACGAACCAGGGATGAAGATCTCCGTCAAGCTCCACAATTTCAACGAGGTCCCGTTTCGGGTTCACGCCGGCAATCACGAGCCCTTTCTTTTGCATCTCGTCACGGTAGGCGTTGTTAAACTCATAGCGGTGGCGGTGTCGTTCGTCAATATCTGTGCTGCCGTATGCGTTGTGGGCAGTTGTCCCTTTGGCCAGCTCGCAGTCGTATTTTCCAAGACGCATGGTGCCGCCCATATTTTCAATGTCGCGCTGTTCGTGCATCAGGTCTATGACCGGATATTTGCTGTGCTCGTCAAACTCTGTGCTGTTGGCCTCTTTTTTACCCAGTACATTGCGGGCGAATTCAACCACGGCACACTGCATGCCCAGGCAGATTCCAAAAAACGGGACTTTCTGTTCGCGGGCGTACCGAACGGCTTCAATTTTACCGTCGATGCCGCGGTCGCCAAAACCGGGAGCCACCAGCAAGCCGTCTGCGTCATGGAGGTTTTCGGCTATATTTTCGGGAGTGAGCGTGTCGGATTGTATCCAGCGGATGGAGACTTTACAATCGTTCATGGCACCACCGTGAATCAGCGCCTCCACGATGGATTTGTACGCATCATGATGTTCTACATATTTCCCAACCAGAGCGATAGTCACCTTCTTCTTGGGAAATTTGATCCGCTCTACAAACTCCACCCATTTTTTCAGATCGGCGTTTTTAGCCGGCAGGTCCAGCTTTTCAATCACCCGCAGATCGAGCCCTTCGTTCTGCATTAACAGGGGCACTTCGTAAATACTTTCCGCATCAAGAGAGGCGATCACATCTTCGTTATCCACGTTGCAAAATTGCGCAATCTTCCGGCGAATGGAGCCATCCAGAGGATATTCACTGCGACAGACCAAAATATCGGGGCTAAGCCCGCTTTCCGAAAGCATTTTTACCGAGTGCTGTGTCGGTTTGGTTTTGAGCTCGCGCGCGGCCGCCAGATACGGAACCAGCGTAAGATGGATAGAGAGAATATTTTTTCGGCCCACATCGTAACGAAGCTGCCGCATCGCTTCGATGTACGGCAAGCTCTCAATATCGCCCACGGTGCCTCCAACCTCTACAAGCACCACATCATAATCCTGCGAATTACCCAGCCGCAGCACATGCGATTTAATCTCATCGGTAATGTGCGGAATCACCTGTACCGTTTTGCCGAGGTAGGCTCCTTTGCGCTCTTTGGTGATCACATCGTAATAGATACGTCCGGTGGTCACGTTGTTGCTCTGCGAGGTTCGGATATCCAGAAAGCGCTCGTAATGGCCAAGATCGAGGTCGGTTTCGGCACCGTCGTCTGTGACGTACACCTCACCGTGCTCGTAAGGGTTCATCGTTCCCGGATCGACGTTGATATAGGGATCGAGCTTTTGAATGGTAACCCGCAAGCCCCGGGCGATAAGCAGACGGCCAAGAGAAGCACAAATGATTCCTTTACCAAGAGAAGAGGTAACCCCGCCGGTTACAACAATATATTTAGTAGACATGAAGTGTGGGAAGTTGGGTTTGCGGATTTGTAAAAATAGCAGGCTCCCGTCTGCAATTCAAACCAAAAGCAGAAGAATTGCAAAGTATTTTGCAACCACTCATCCGCCCGCTCGTCGAGCCGGCGTAATGATGCGAATGAGATTGAAAGCGGCAAGCGTATGACGCAAAAAATTTACTCCAAACACTCCAACACAACCTCCCGAAGTAGGTCCGGCCGATTTGTAAAGATACCCGATACCCCTTTCCGAATCAGCTTCTTCATGCGGCCGCGCCGATTTACGGTATAGACCCACACCGGCACGCGATGTTTTTTTGCCTCACGCAGCCATTTGCTGTTTACCTGGCTCGAGTGCAGGTTCATCCCGTCGGCCCGGCAGGCGCGCACCTGATCAATCAGTCCGTTATCACGTGCCTGATCGCGATCGTACAACAGAGCGGCGGAAATTTCGGGTCCATAGGCTTTGATCTGTTCCACCGTACGGTAATCGAATCCGGAAAGAATAACGTGCCGCTCCATGCCGTGTGCCCTAACCAAATCCAGTACTTTTTGAACAACACCACCTTCCGGCTGATCGGTTATCGCCTCCCGTTTTATTTCGATATTGAGGCTGATCGTATCTTTGGCCCACGCCAACACCTCTTCAAGAGTGGGTACCCGTTCACCGGCATGGGCAGGAGAAAACCAGCGCCCCGCATCCAGTGATTGAATATGCTGCAGAGTATGCTCCATCACCGGCCCCGAGCCTGTTGTGGTTCGGTTCAATGTAGAATCGTGCAGCACCACCGGTACGCCGTCGGACGTAAGCGAAACATCAAGTTCGATCATATCGGCCTTCATTTCATGCGCCAGCCTGAATGCCGTCATGGTGTTTTCGGGTGCATAATGGCTCGCTCCGCGATGGGCAATCACCGCAAAGGATGGGTGGGTACGGTGATAAAACCGGGGGGAAATGAGGGAATGCGAGAGCGGATCGGCAAGAGTATCCGACGAGGGAAACTGCTTGATGAGGTTCAAAAAAAGATGTGTGGGGCCGGAAAGCAGATTCATTGCGCTGTATGCTGCGGCTACGCCTCAGTTTTTATCATAAATAGCGCGCCGGATAGCCTGATTCAGCACCGTATCAAACGTGTCGTATCGGCTAAAGGCGTGGTAAACCAAATAGACACCAATCATACTGGAAATACTGCCAATCAGACTCAAAAGCGCCGCAAGCCATAACGGCTGCAACAAACCCAGAATTGAAACAGCTACCACCAACAAGCCTGTTTTGATTTGCAGAATGCCCGCCACCAGCGGAATCCAAACCGAGTGGTGCGACCAGCGTGATTCAAATGCACCTTCCTCGCGATGAAAACTTGCTCCCTGTTGGGCCTGTTTTCTAAGTGCAGAGCTGTTATCTTTTGATTTATGAGACATCGTAGAGACCTCACGTTTTGTTGAGCGACACGAACATGATCTATTAGCTACTATACTATAGTCAGTATCCGCCAATTTCCAAAGTCATTTGATAAAATTGTGAATACTTCCACTCAATTTATATTTGGTATCCATCCGGTTGAGGAGCAGCTGCGCACACAGCCCGAAAATGTGGACAAAATTTACGTCCGCAAGCAGCTTGGCGGACGGTCCATCTCCGCCATCTTTGATCTCGCTTCACAAAACAGAATTCCGATCACCGAGGTTCCGGCCAGTAAGCTCGTCGATTTGGTGGGTGATGTAAACCATCAGGGAATTGCCGCAGCCATAGCCGAAGTGCCGTATGAGGAGTTCGACGATTGGCTCGATACGGTAGAAATCACGTCCACTACCGCTGTGCTTCTTCTGGATGAGATCGAAGACCCCCACAACTTTGGGGCCATTTTACGCACCGCTGCAGCCGCTGGAATAGCCGCGGTAATTGTGCCCAAACACCGGCAGGCTCCGGTTAACGCCACCGTGTTTAAAACATCGGCGGGCACGGCCGGGCGCATCCCGATCGTGCGAGCAGTGAACCTGAACCAGGCCATTCTCACACTCAAAGAGAACCGCTTCTGGATAGCGGGACTGGATCAAAACGCCGGACAGACGATCTGGGAACAGACCTACGACGTACCCATGGCCTTTGTGATCGGCAACGAGGGGCGCGGTATGCGTAAAAAGACCGGGGAGCACTGCGATTTTCTCCTCTCCCTGCCGATGGCCAACGGTGTGGAATCGCTGAATGCATCGGTAACGGCAGCACTAATGTGCTACGAATGGCGGCGCCAGCAAACTACAGGCAACAAGTCGTCGTAGTACAGCTCCGTATTATTCGTAGAGCAGGTAGGCGCGGCGGCGGGTGATGAAATCATCCAGTTCAAAATGTGGCTCTGCGCCTTGCAGCACCTCGTCAATTTCCCGGCTCCCGGTTAGGTTATATAGAAACCGGTTGGTTTCGGCTTCCGGGGTTGCATCCATCAGTTCGCGAAGAATTAACAGGCCACTTTCCAGCGGTTGGTACTCTTCAACATCGGTGATGGTGATGCGAATGCCACGGCTTTCCTGCCCTTCGTGTTTGGGCTGCACGGCTACTCCCGGAATTGCCACGGGCGTAAACGTTACACGCTCCAGGTTGGCACCTGCAATCTGTCTGCTAAGCTGCTCAAGCGTGTGGTCGGAAAGATCGGTAGTGGGTGCTCCCAACGTTAAAAAGGGATCGGATGTACCCCGCCCTTCAGATAGTGTGGTACCCTCTACAAAGCAGGTGCCCAGATAGACGTAGGCGTGTTCAAACGACGGCAGGTTCGGGGAGGGCGGCACCCAGGGGAGGCCGGTCTCCGGCCAGATCATCGAGCGGTTCCAGCCACGCATCGGTATCACCCGAAAATCTGGCACCCCATCGGTTTGAAGCCACTGTTCGCCAATCATCATGCGCCCAAGTTCGCCCAACGTCATCCCGTGCACTGCGGGAATAGGATAGGGCCCCACAAAAGAACGAAAATCGTCTTCCATCATCCAGCCGCTTACATACTCTCCACCGGCGGGATTCGGACGATCGAGCAGCCAAACCGGCACCTCTGCATCGGCAGCTGCTTCGAGCACAAGCCCCAGCGTGGCGTGATAAGTGTAGAACCGCGCGCCCACATCCTGCATATCAAAGAGCAGAAGATCGATGTCGTGCATCATGTCGGGCGTGGGCTTGCGCGTGGCACCGTAGAGAGAGAAAACCGGGAGGCCGGTGCCGAGGTCAACACCGTCCTCAATGCGTTCACCGGCACCCGCCTCGCCGCGAAAGCCGTGCTCCGGAGCGAAGAGCGCCTGCACATCCACATCCAGAGCCAAAAGCGTGTCGAGCATGTGCACAGCTCCAATACGCGCAGTGGGATTCATCACCAGTCCGATGCGTTTGTCCTGCAGCTCGTGCAGATACTCATTAAGCAGCACCTGTGCACCCGTTTCGACCGCCGGCTCCTGCCCGGGAGTTGGCTGCGGCGCGCAGGCCGATAAGACCATAAAAATGGCTATGGCTGTGAGATGATAAAGCAGGTATCTGCCAGAACTGTACATGTGGTTCATGCTATTTGGAATGATGCCGGGCCTGAGTAATAAGATACGATCGAAAGGGGGCGATATCAGCGAGGGCTAACGCTTCTTCATAAAAAACAATCTGTCCGCGGGACGCCTGCTTTAGGGCGAAAACTATTCCACCGCCTCAAACTCTTACCCCGCCGCTCAACAAATACAACACCGCCATCCGCACCGCCACGCCGTTGGTAACCTGATTCAGGATGACGGCACGGTCGCTGTCGGCCACATCGCTCTCCATCTCCACGCCGCGGTTGATCGGACCGGGATGCATCACCGTAAAGTTCGGGTATTTTTCGAGATGCTCCATTTTGATGCCGAATGTTTCGTGGTACTCGCGTATACTCGGAAAAAGATCGGTGCCGCCGCCTATTCGCTCCATTTGAATGCGCAGCGCCATGGCAATATCACACCAACCTAACGTCTCCTCGAGGTTGTATGAGGCTGTTGCTCCAAGTGTTTCCACAAACAGAGGCATGAGTGATTTGGGGCCGCAGACCACCACTTCAGCGCCCAGTTTCGTCAGTCCAATAATGTTTGAGCGAACCACCCGGCTGTGGGAAATATCGCCGATGATGGCCACCTTCTTTCCTTTCAGGTCGGGGTAAATCTGCTGCATGGTAAACATATCGAGCAGTGCCTGTGTCGGGTGCTCGTGGGCGCCATCGCCCGCGTTAATAATGGCCGCATCCACACAGCGTGTAAGAAAATGGGGCACCCCGGGGCTTTCGTGGCGCGACACCACCATATCGATCTTCATGGAGCTGATATTGCGGATCGTATCTTTCAGTGATTCCCCTTTTTTTGTACTGGATGAGCCGGCCGAAAAGTTCACCACATCGGCTCCCATCCGTTTCTGGGCCAGCTCAAACGAAAGCCGTGTACGCGTACTGTTTTCGTAGAAGAGGTTGACGATGGTCTTATCGCGCAGTGTGGGAACCTTTGGAACGGGGCGATCCAGCACTTCGCGAAAGGTTTTCGCCTGTTCCAGCACGTACCGAATATCCTCCGCCGAGTAATCGGCAAGGCCAAGCAGGTGTTTCTGGCCAAATGTGTACTCGCTGCTACTCATCGCGCTCCTCCCCGGCATCAACCACATAGACCGCGTCTTCGCCATCCAGCTCTTTCACTTTCACCCGCACCTCTTCACGCTCATGAGTGGGTACGGTCATCCCCACGTAATCAGCTGCAACCGGCAACTCGCGGTGTCCGCGATCGATCATACAACAGAATCGTATACTTTGCGGACGCCCATAGGCCATCAGCGCTTCCATGGCGGAGCGGACGGTGCGCCCGGTGTAGAGTACATCATCCACCAGAATCACATCGCGATTGTAAAGGTCGAACGGTATTTCTGTGATTTTTACCTCCGGCATTTTCAGCTTAGAGCGGTAATCGTCGCGATAAAACGTGACATCCAGCACACCAAAATCGAGACGCACGCCCTGCATCTCTTCCATCAGAGAGAGTACGCGTTTGGCGATATGTACGCCCCGGGTTTGCATACCGATGACGGCAGGGATGGACGGATCGTTGTACGGTTCGAGGAATTGATGGGCAAAACGCCTATACGTGCGCTTTACATCCTCTTCGGTCATGATTTTTGACTGCTTCAACAGGCTGCCTCTGTTTATTTGTTGGTTGAAAATAAGAAATCGCCAACCGGCTCACCAACCGTATTTTTTGTTTTGCTTAGCAAATCGATCCCTTTTTTCAGGGTTTATCCGGAAGCAGAACTCCGTACCTTTGTCAGTATCTGCATGAAAAGACCTTCGGCACATATCCTGTTCCTCATCGGAGCCATCGCAATGATTTCGCTCAATCTTCGTCCGTCAATTTCGGCGGTTGGGCCGCTTGTGTTCGAAATTCGTGCCGAGACCGGCCTTTCTAATACGTCGCTCGGACTGCTCACAACACTGCCGATCCTCTGCTTTGGACTGTTTTCTGTCTTTACACCACTCATTACCCGTAAAGCGGGTACTGAGGGGACGATGTTCATCGCCCTGCTGGTGCTCACGGCCGGCGTATTCCTTCGGGTCGTTCCGTCTATCACTGCACTTTTTGCCGGCACCATCGTTTTAGGGATGGGTATCGCATCGATTAACGTTCTGCTGCCCGGTATTGTCAAAAAATCCTTTCCGCATCGTTCCGGCATGGTTACCGGCATCTACTCGGGGATGCTGGGTGTGGGTGCAGCACTTGGTGCAGGACTGAGTGTACCGGTTAGCATCGAGCTTGGCTTCGGCTGGCGGTGGGCATTGGGATATTGGGGCTTCTTCTCTCTCCTCGCGCTGTTGATGTGGCTGCCTCAGCTCAAGCAAACCATCCCCGTTATTCCCCGTCGCAGTATTGGTGCCTCGGTGAGGCGGTTACTCGGCAAGCCGCTGGCGCGCCAGATTACGCTTTTTATGGGGATGCAGTCCATCACCTTCTTCATTATCATCGCCTGGCTCCCCGAACTTTTAATCTCCCGCGGGTTTTCGCCGGGCGAGGCGGGATGGCTGGCCGGACTTTGTCAGGGCGCGGGTGTGCTGGGAACCTTTTTTGTGCCAAACTGGGCGGCTTCCCGGCCATCGCAACAGCAGCCTGTGGTTATACTCGTAATCGTAGAAATCGTTTGTATTGTTCTATTGATGGTACCCGGCCTCGGTTTCGCGGCGGTTTGGGTCACACTGCTTGGCATCAGTATGGGTGGTTCATTTGGGCTGGCTTTACTGTTCATTGTACTCCGAACGGACGATACTGAATCGGCCAATGAACTCTCCGGCGTGGCCCAATCGTTTGGATACACGATTGCCGCCGCGGGGCCTGCCCTCTTCGGCTTTATTTTTGATATTGCTGGAAACTGGCTTGTGCCGCTGGGAATGCTGCTGATATTTAGCATACTGAAAATGGTCTCCGGATATCTCGCCGGCCGAAATCAAATTTTGGATTCGTATTCTTGAATCAATAATCGAATAAAATGGCTCATAAAGCTTTTTTTCTGGATCGGGACGGCACCTTAAACATAGACTATAATTTTGTGCACCGCCCCGATGAGTGGGATTGGTGCGATGGCGCCGTGGAGGCGTTGCGGTGGATTCACGGCAATGGATTTAAGATTGTGGTGGTAACCAACCAATCGGGTATTGCACGGGGGCGGTACACCGAAGAGGATGTGCAGCAGCTGCACCGATGGGTCGATAAGCAGCTCTCGCCGATCGGTATTTCGATCGATCGCTGGCTGATGGCGGCTCACCATCCCAACCATGATCCGGAGCTTCGGTATCCGCCGGAAGACCGAAAGCCGGGAACCGGTATGTTTCTGAAAGCGGCCGAAGAGCTGGATATCGACTTCCAATCATCCTTCATGGCCGGCGACAAACTCTCTGACCTAAAACCGGCTGTTGAGCTGGGAATCACCCCCTTCTTTATTCAGTCCCGCCATGAAAAAAATCAGGATAAGGAGTGGCTGCACCGGCATCAAATTCCGATTCACAGAACACTTTGGGAAGCCATTCAAACCCACCTTATTTCAACCTGATCGGGGTTAAAACGGAATGACTGCCCGCACCCTGTAGTAGAAATCGTAATCATCGTCGCCAAACAGCTCCGAAACCGGCTGCGCAATACCCAGCGCATGCGATACCCTAAACAGAGAAAAGAGTGTTACCGCATTTTTTATTTCGGCACCGGCTCCCCATCGGCGCTCTGCACTGCGAGTACCATCAGCGCGCAGGGCTTCGCCCACCACACCTGCATCGCTGAACAGGCTGACCGTAGTAGCCCCGAATTGCGCGACCCCAAGCACCCTTGTTTCAAGAGATGCGAGTACGGGAACCCGATATTCAACCGAGCCAAACAGCACCTGCCGGCCGCTTACAAATTCACGATAGCCGCGAACACGGTCGGAGATTGAAAAAAATGAAATCGGCACTTCCGTAGGCAGCTGCAGGTCGATATCGTCGGCCCGCGAAAACCCGATAAAGTCCTGAACAAATGGCCGTCCCCATTGGATCTGCGCGGCACCCTGCACCGCTATGCGATGCAGGGCCGGCCCCGGTAGAATGGAAAATGCACGCACCCCGGCCCGGGCAAAACGAACATCGGTACCGGCCACCTTTTCGGCCACTTCGCCAAGCAGCTGAACGCCCCATCCATCCAGCGGATGCACCACATTATCGGCCCAGGGACGCTGTTTTTTGATCTGCCATACAAGCTGCAGATCCAGCTGATCGCCACGTTCCGGAACAGGAGCTACCGGATTGCCGGCAAACGAGGAGCGATCGAGGGGGCGTATCGAAGCAAACTGAAGCCGTGCACCAATGGCCGATGTGCGATACGGCCCCTCCAGCCGATCGATAGGCCAGATCGCCGACAGATCGCCGCCGGTTCGCGTTTCAATCAAAAAACGGTCGCCGTAAAACCGGGCGTTGCCGGGTGCACGAAAGGCCGAAAACTGCAGCGAAGGATAGAGCTGATTGTTGGCGTATGCCAGCACGCCATACGAATTGGATGGATCCGGAATGGAGAACCAACCCAGCCCGGAGATGGCGTGCTTACCGAGCGGCTCCACCCAGTTCGTTGTACCGAACACCCCCCAATTATCCGTGTCGGCATAATAGGGAAACGGAAAACTAAGAACGTGTGTCAAATTCTGCAGGGAGCGATATCTCCCACGGCGCGTGACGAGCGAAGGATCGGGAGTAATGGCTGATGTGATCTCAGCCGGCGGTGTTTTTTGGCGCCAGCTCGCGTAGGGTTCCGGCACGTTGGGCTCGGGTGGGTTTACCGCACGCCCGGCATCCACAAGGTACGCGCGGTCGCGGGTTTTGGTCTCCGATGCACGAACCAGCAGCGTAGCTACCGAATCTTCTTTATGCTCATCAGGCGGAATCCAGCCAAACAGATCGGCACCGGTAAAGAGATGGGTTACCCGCTGCTCGGTATGCTCATCGATGTCGTAACGAAATACGTTAGGCACCTCGTCACGAAGGCTTGTATAATAAATGGACGACCCGCCGGGAGGCACCACCGGCTTACGATTATCGATCGTGCCATCACCCAACACCGTGCGATCGCCCGTGTCGGGGTCGAGCAGAACCAGCTGCCGAAGCCCCGCTTCATCAAACCGGTAATAGAGCCAGCGATTCCGCTCCGGTATCCACACCGGCCACGCCAGCTGCACATCCCCGCTGTATTCGGTAACACGCTCCACGCGGCCGCTTTCTGTATCAAGCAGAAACAGATTACCGGTGCCCGACTCATTTTTGATAAACCCAATGACCGACGGATTGCCTGTTCGAACCGGATAGCGCGCCCGGAGCGAGTGTGTAAGTTGGCGCTCCCTGCCGGTATCAAGATTGTATTCAAAAAGGTCGTTCACAATCGAAGAGTTCTCGCCGCGCACTTTGCGTGAGTAGTATATTGAACGCCCATCACTGCTCCAGCTCAGATCGGGATTGATACTCCCCTCAGCCAGTAAAAACCGAAGCCCGGTCGAGTCGTTGTGCAGTAGATGCAGCCGACGAACAGGGCGATCGAGCGATGTAATGGTCAGCGTCGCGATCAGCCGGCCATCGGGGCTTGCAGCCGCATCCTGCAAAAAGCGGCCCGGCAGCGACAGCGGCTCCGCATGAAGCGAATCGACCCGCTCCATCTGCGAGGCGAGTGTGTTGTAATAAATGTTCACATGCTTTAGCCACTCATCATAAAAACCGGAATAACCGCCGTCTACTGTCGCATCAAACGCCTTCCAAAAATCGTGGTACGAAAACAGCCCCAGTGCCTTATTTCGGTGCGCCAGCAGATCCACCAGAGCGGTATCGCCATAGGTTTCGGTAAAATACCGTACTTGCGAGTTGCCCACTGCATAGAGCAGGCGTCCATTTTCGAGCGAGCGGCCGTCGTTAAAATTTGGGCGGCTGTCAAAAATAGCCTTACGCAGCCAGCGGTCGCCGCGCTGAGAATCCCACGTTTCGGTTTGATATTGCGCGATTCCCTCCGTCCAGAAACGGGCAATCGGCTCCCCGAAAAAAACCTGCCCCACACCAAGCGGTGTCCATACCGACCGAAAATGAAAAATATGGGCTATTTCGTGGGCAATGACTTTTCGCAGCCACTTTTCGCGGCCTGTCCACTGCTCGGCTACTTCGTTTACGTGCACCCAAATGCCGCTGTAAGGGTTGCCAAACGGGACCGCAAAGCCATTTGTAATCTCGTCCTGATCGGTGAAGTAGATCCGAATTTTCCGGTCGAACTCCACATCCATATTCATTGCAAGTGCCCGATAGCTCTCCTCCGCGATGGGTGCGGCCAGCTCCTCGATGCCGGATAGGCGCTCGGGATAGACCAAAATGAAATGTTCCGTTTCGGCCGTGAGCCACTTCAGGTGAGGGTGGTTGCGCTCGCTAAATGTATTGAACCCCTGTGCAGCCAAGCTGTCGCACAGCATTAAACTCATTGCGGCAAGGAGGTAAAGTATCTTCTGCATATCGGGATCAATTGGCGATAAACTACCAAAAATTTGACACAAACAAGCTGCCGGTATTCAGGTTTGATAGTGGCCGCTTTTTTGAAGCGTGCCGTGAAACAGCTACCTTTTTTCTTTTGGCTGCCATCTAAATTCTTAAGAAGACATAATGATACTTGAACCCGACCTGCTGCACGAGTACAAAGAAGAGTTTATCCGCCAACTGACGGATCAAAACATCGAACAAGCGGTCCACTCTGCGCATAATATTTCAGCCGGACGCGTTGCCCAAATTCTTACCGACAGTGACTACGACCTGGTGGTTCCGTTTCTCGAAAAAGCCGATCAAAAGTTGGCGGGAGAGATACTCACGCACATGTCGTCTGAGCAGGCGGTTGAAATTCTGAACCAGATGGATCCGGACAGGGCAGCCGCACTGATCGATGATGTACCGATCGATCACGCGGCAGACATCATGCAGCAGATGGATCCAAAAGAGGCCGGCGGGCTGTTCGAGCGCATCAATCCAAAGCTCGAAGAGATGATTCGCGACCTGATGCGCTACCCGGAGGGGTCGGTGGGGTCGGTCATGAATTCCCATTTCACAGCCATTCGCGCCGGCAGTACTGTAAAGCAGACGCTGGCTGCCATTCGGGATGCTCCCACCCATGTGCAAAACAAAGATTATGTTTTTGTGGTAAACAACCGGAACGAACTTTTGGGGGTTATTTCGATCAAAGATCTGCTTCACTCTCAGTCCGAAAAGAAAGTAGATGAATTTATGACGCGTGACGTGGTGGCCGTTCATACCGATGACGATGCCCTGGAGGCTGCTCAGCTTCTTCGAAACCGGCGATTTCAGATGCTTCCGGTACTCGATAGTGCCGATCACATCGCCGGTGTGTTGCTGCTGGACGACGCCGTGGAGATTTTGTCGGAAAACATGGCCGATCTTTTTATGCACATGGGTGCAGCCTCGCCTGATGAAACCTTTTATACGCCCCCGCTCGGATCGGTCAAGAAACGCCTGCCATGGATGGCCGGGAATGTATTTCTGAATCTGGGTGCCGTTGCGGTCATCGCCTCATTCGAGGCAACCATCGAGGCCGTCGCCGCACTGGCTATTTTTCTGCCCATGATTACCGATATGGGTGGAAATGTGGGTATTCAGGCGCTATCGGTATCCATTCGCAGTATTGCACTGGGTGAGGTGCGACTGAGTGAGTATTGGCGGGCGGCCCGCAAGGAGATTATTATTGGGCTGGTGAATGGTGTGGCGCTCGGTACCCTCTTTGCCGCCATTGCCTATCTGGTGCAAGGCAGTATGATTTTGGGGCTTGTGGCCGGTGCTGCGCTGGCTGTGAACGTACTGGTAGCAGGTATTGTGGGCGGAACGCTTCCATTTTTGATCAAGCGATGGGGTGGCGATCCGGCAATGATGACCGGCCCGGTTCTCACAACCATTACCGACATCACCGGTGTGACCATCTATCTGGGACTAAGCACCTACTTTTTGGTCAGCCTGCTGTAGGGCAGGCGGACTTCTCTATTTTTTCCGCAGAAAATCGATTACCTCAAGTGCGGAGTCGGGACTGCCCATAATGTAAAAGTGAAGCCCCGGCACATCGTTTTCCATCAGCTCCAGGCACTGCTGTTTGGCCCACTCAATGCCGATATTTTTTGCATTGGCTTCATCGGCTGCCACTTCATCCACCAGCGAATCGGGAATGCTCAAATGGAAATTTCGCGGAAGCGAGAGTAGGTGGTTTGGAGTGGTCAAAATCTTTAATCCCGGTACAATCGGCACGTCGATACCGGCCGCCCGACATTTATCAACAAACTCAAAGTACTTGCTGTTATCGAAAAACATTTGCGTTGCCACATAATCGGCGCCGGTGTCTACTTTCTGTTTTAGGCGTTTGATGTCCCATTCTAAATTGGGCGCTTCAAAATGCTTTTCGGGGTAGCCCGCCACACCCACGCAAAAATCGGTCGGCTCAGCGTTTATGATGTCTTCCAGATACTCGCCCTGATTCATATTCTGAATCTGCCGCACCAGATCTACCGCATACTTGTTGGATGTGCCGTTGGTATACATCGTGGTTTGGCTGCCGGTATTATCACCCCGAACAGCCAACACATTGTGAATGCCCAGATAATTGAGCTCGATCAAGGCATCTTCACTCTCCTCTTTGGAAAATCCTTCACAGATAAGGTGTGGTACCGGATCGATATCGTAGCGGTGCAAAATGGCCGCACAGAGGCCAATGGTTCCCGGCCGTTTTCGTCGAACAACCCGCTTCAGGGTGCCGTCGGGCTTCTCCTCTACGTGCGCCTCGGCAGCGTGGTACGTCACATCAATAAACGGCGGTTTCACCTTCTCAACCACCCGGTCGAGGGATTCAAACACCGACCCTACCGAGCCACCCCGCTTGGGCGGAATAATTTCGAACGATATCAATGGTTCTTTCGCTTTATCGTAATGCTCAACAACTTTCATAAAAAACGTGTATTTAAGCGCAACTTTGTTGATTTTTGACCGATGTTCTAACCACAGTTAAAAGAGTTTCTTTTCATGAGCCGTTCCAACCACCCCATTTTTCGTCAGCTAAAAGAGCGCATTTTTGTACTTGATGGCGCCATGGGAACCATGATCCAGGATTATCAGCTATCGGAAGACGATTATCGGGGAAGTTCGTTCAGCCAGCACCATTCGGAGCTGAAAGGAAACAACGATCTGCTGTCGGTTACCCAACCTGATATTATACGGGAAATTCATTCCAAATTCCTGTCAGCCGGGGCCGACATCATTGAGACCAACACATTTAATGCCAATCACATTTCGCAGGCCGACTATCACCTCGAAGAGCATGCATACGAGCTGAATGTAGCCTCCGCGCGGCTGGCGCGAGAAGCGGCCGACTCCTTTACCCAAAAAAATCCCGATAAACCGCGCTATGTAGCCGGTGCTGTGGGGCCCACCAACAAAACCCTCTCGCTTTCGCCCGATGTGGAAAATCCGGGTTATCGTGCCATCACCTTCGATCAGCTGGCCGATTGTTACACCGAGCAGATTCGCGGACTTGTGGATGGCGGAAGTGACTTTTTACTGATCGAAACCGTATTCGATACCCTAAACTGCAAGGCAGCCATTTATGCTGCGCACCGCCATTTTCGGGCCATCGGGCGTACGCTGCCGCTGATGATCTCCGGTACCATCGTGGATCAGAGTGGGCGAACCCTCTCGGGGCAGACCACCGAAGCGTTTTGGATATCCATTAAACACGCGGCACCGCTGCTTAGCGTGGGGCTGAACTGTTCGCTTGGCTCGGCCCAAATGCGCCCGTTCATCAAAGAGCTGGCCACACACGCCTCGTGCTACACCAGCCTCTACCCCAACGCCGGGCTGCCAAACGAAATGGGAGAATACAACGAAACCGGCAGCTTTATGGCAAAGCAGTTTGCCGATTATGCCAGCGAAGGATTTGTAAACATTGTGGGCGGTTGCTGCGGCACCACACCCGATCACATTCGGGCCATTGCCGACGAAGCGGCACGCCATCAGCCGCGATCCATTCCGTCGCCCAAACCCACCATGCGGCTTAGCGGGCTCGAGCCGCTGGTAATACGCCCCGAAACCAACTTTGTAAATGTTGGTGAACGCACAAACGTGACGGGATCAGCCCGCTTTCGGCGGCTTATTAAAGAAGAAGAGCACGAAGAGGCGCTTACCGTTGCTCAGGAACAGGTAGAAAATGGCGCTCAGATTGTGGATGTAAACATGGACGAAGGGTTACTCGACTCAGAGCAGGTGATGACCGATTTTCTGAATCTGATGGCTGCCGAACCCGACATTGCCCGCGTGCCCATTATGATCGACTCCTCCAAATGGAGTGTACTGGAAGCCGGCCTGCGCTGCACACAAGGCAAAAGCGTAGTCAACTCCATCAGCCTCAAGGAGGGTGAAGAGGTGTTTAAACAGCAGGCGCAAACCATTCTTGATTTTGGAGCAGCCGTTATTGTGATGGCGTTCGATGAACAGGGGCAAGCCGACAACCTCGATCGGCGCATTGACATCTGCAAGCGGGCGTACCGCATCCTAACCGAAGAGGTTGGCTTCCCGGCTGAGGATATCATCTTTGACCCGAACATTTTAACGGTTGCCACCGGCATTGATGAGCATAACAATTACGCCGTCGATTTTATGGAGGCCACGGCGTGGATCAAAGAGCACTTGCCGGGAACCTACGTAAGCGGTGGCGTCAGTAATATTTCATTTTCCTTTCGCGGCAATAATACCGTTCGCGAGGCGATGCACTCCGCGTTTCTCTATCATGCCATCCGCGCCGGTATGGATATGGGCATCGTCAACGCCGGGCAGCTCGAGGTGTATGAAGAGATTGACAAAGAGCTGCTGGAGTTTGTGGAAGATGTGCTCCTCAACCGCCGCGATGATGCCACCGAACGGCTTTTGGAATATGCCGAATCGATCAAACAGACCGGCGAAGAAAAAGCGGAAGCCGCAACCGAAGCCTGGCGCGAGGGCACAGTGGAAGAACGCATACAGCACGCGCTAATCAAAGGTATTGTCACCTACATCGAAGAGGATGTAGAAGAGGCGCGCCAAAAATACGACCGGCCGATTGAGGTGATTGAAGGGCCCATGATGGACGGCATGAATGTGGTGGGCGATCTGTTTGGAGACGGAAAGATGTTTTTACCGCAGGTGGTGAAAAGTGCCCGCGTGATGAAAAAGGGAGTGGCCATTTTGACTCCGTTCATCGAAGCCGAAAAAGAGAAAAACAAAAGCAGTGAGCCCAAAGCACGCATTCTTTTGGCCACGGTAAAAGGAGACGTACACGATATTGGAAAGAATATTGTAGGCGTGGTTTTGCGATGCAACAACTATGATGTGATTGACCTTGGGGTGATGAATCCCGCCGAAAAGATTTTGCAGGCCGCAAAAGAGCATCATGTAGATGTGGTGGGCCTTAGCGGGTTAATTACCCCATCGCTTGATGAGATGGTGAATGTAGCCAACGAAATGAAGCGTGAAGCATTCTCGATTCCACTTATGATCGGCGGTGCAACCACATCACGGCTTCATACAGCCGTGAAAATTGCGCCCATGTACGATCAGCCGGTCATCCACGTGCTGGATGCCTCCCGCAGTGTAACGGTGGTAAATCGCCTCGTTTCTGACACGCTCAAGGAGTCGTTTGTGGACGAAATCAGTCGTGAATATCACGATTTGAGAGAGCAGTATCGATCACGCGGAAAGCGCAAGGAGTACCTGTCCATTGCCGAGGCGCGTAAAAACCGTACACCCTACAATCGAAAGGAGCCGAAAATTACCCCACCTGCTCAACCGGGCATCACCGTACTGAATGGTGTTGATCTTTCTGTGCTGCGCAACTACATCGACTGGACCCCATTCTTCATCGCCTGGGAAATGAAAGGGCGCTACCCCGACATTTTGGACGATGAGATTGCCGGCACGGAGGCGCGAAAGCTTTTTGATGATGCCAACCAGCTGCTGGACCGTATCGTTGCCGATAAGCTGCTCACGGCCAACGGTGTGTGCGGGCTTTTTCCCGCCAACAGTGTGGGAGATGATATTGAACTCTACACCGACGAGACCCGGCAGACCCTCCTCGCGCGCTTCCACAGCCTGCGGCAGCAAACAAAGAAGCGCAGCGGACAACCCAACAAGGCACTGGCCGATTTCGTGGCCCCAAAAGAGTCGGGCATTGCCGATTACATGGGAGCCTTTGCGGTAACAACAGGCCACGGCACACAAGAGCTGGTAGAGAAATTTGAAGCAGATAACGACGATTACAATGCGATTCTGGTAAAGGCCATTTCGGACCGCCTGGCAGAAGCGTTTGCCGAAATGCTGCACGAAAAAGTCCGAACTACGCTTTGGGGATACGCTCCCGATGAATCGTTCAGCAACGACGAGCTGATTCGTGAAGAGTATACCGGAATACGTCCCGCCCCGGGATATCCCGCCCAGCCCGACCATACCGAAAAACGGACTCTTTTCGAGCTGCTGAACGTGCCTGAAGAGACGGGCATCACCCTTACCGAACATCTGGCCATGAGTCCCGCCTCATCGGTGAGCGGCCTCTACTTTGCCCATCCCGAAGCGAAGTACTTTAACATCGGCACGATTCTGGAAGATCAGGTAGCCGATTATGCCGAACGTAAATCGATGAGCAAAGAAGAGGTGGAAGCGTGGCTTAGCCCGAATTTGGGGTATGAGA